>CAYZUV010000459.1:0-1505 GCA_964481245.1 uncultured Pseudomonadales bacterium | reverse complement strand
AGCGGTGTGCCGATCAAGATCCAGGGCTTACGGCGACCCCAAGGGGTTTTGGTTCGATCGCACAACACGCCCATCAGTGGGTCGGTGATGGCATCGGACAGTCTGGCCGCAAAAATGATGACGCTCATGGCATAAAGAGGAATGCCCAGCTCAGCATAAAACGGCAGAATGTAGAGGTTGACCGGCAAGAGCGCCATGGAGACGGGAAGATACAACGAGCTATAGCACAAGATGCGAATTTCACTGACTCTTTGCGGCGCTGTCATCGAATCTCCTTTTGCGAGTGGTATTTTGCTCGTTAAGCGTCTCGATGGCCCGCCAGTCGATCCAGCCCTTTGATCGATGCTTCATCGAGCCCTGCAGCGATTGAATCCGTCCGCAAGGTTTCATAGGAGAAGGGTGACACAACAGCTCGACGCGTGTGAAACCACCAAATGAGCAATCCCCAGAGGTTCAAGCCGATGCATAACCCGAGCACCCAAGACCGAATCAAATCAGAGAAGTAGATCATCATTAGAATTTGTAGCCAGAACTCTGGCTTGGTCAGTGTGATCACCGTGATGCCTAACCTTCCCGGCAGCCAGGTCATCCAGATCGTCATCATCAGCAGCGCGAGGCTAAGAAAACAAAGCTCTAGTTCGAACCGAGTCACCGCGCCTTCAATCAGCCCATTCAGCGCGACGAATCCAAGCAGAAAGCAAAGTCCGGCGTGCATCTTGTGGCCGACCTTGTCACGCAGGAGGATGTAACTGTTGGGTCTGCCTCCGATGAACATCCACGATTGAGGCTTGGACCAGAAGTCATCCACAATTTCGTACACGCCTATGCCGAAATAGACGATGACTTCAACCCAAAGGATACCCTTCAGCAGCGGGCTGAGCGGGAGTAGGTCTGTCGCGCCCAATGTGAGTCTCCAGTTTCGCGATCGAGATCAGCTTGACCGAAGACTCCCTTATTGTCGAACCAGCACCAGAACGTCGTTATCGTGCTGGAGCGTAGCTCTCGGTCATTGCGCCGTAAACGAGGATCTTGAACTGATCCTTTAGGCGCGTCAGATGCGGAAGACTCTGCACCATAAAAACGCCGATCAACTGCTCAGCAGGGTCCACCCAGAATGTCGTTCCAGCGGCGCCACCCCAGGAGTACTCGCCGGCTGAGCCAATATTCCCGGCGAGCGCCGGGTCGCTAACCACCGCGAAACCCAAGCCAAACCCTGTACCTTTTCGGCCCAGACCCATGGGCAGTTCCCCCAGATGGTTCTGCGTCATGTACTTGACGGTCTTGGCGGAGAGGATCCGCTGACCATCAAGCTCACCGCCATTCAGCAACATTTGCGCAAACCGCAGGTAGTCGCGCGCAGTGCCTACGAGACCAATCCCGCCACTCTCAAGTGGACGTCCGTTGATGAAGCCCTCACTCATATAAGGCGCGGCAACCACGAGCCCCTTCCCTGTGGGTCGCTGGCCAAAGCCCTCCGGACTCACGCCCTCGGGCGCGTACATTTG
>CAYZUV010000458.1:0-1525 GCA_964481245.1 uncultured Pseudomonadales bacterium | reverse complement strand
GCGACTGAATCTTCGTAGGTCTTGGCATTTACGGCGCCGAAGGTGTCGTCGGGGTCAAGTTCACTTAATTCATGACGTAGATGATCCAATTCCGCCTGAGAGAATAGATAGCGCGCATTGGGGAAGGTCGGCACCCAAGTGCCGTCAACGAGCTGGGTGTTCCAGCCCACATGGTCGACGTGCAGGTGAGTGCAGCAGACATAGTCGATATCGGTTCGTTTGACGCCGGCGGCCTCTAGTCGACGCAGCCAGGGTGTGTCCAACTGATCCCAATTTCGATAAGGCATTCGGTCTTTGTGGTTGCCAAGGCAGGTGTCGACCAAGATCTTGGTATGCCCAGTATCAATGAGCCAGCTGTGCATGCTGGCAACAATTCGTCCAGATTCGGGATCCACATGGTTTGGGTAGAGCCAGCTTGCGTGGCGCTCAAACATCTGGGGGTTGAAGCCTGGGAAGAACCGAAGCGGGTCGAACATCGGGCCGAGCATTTCCTCGATCCGGGATACTCGGACGTCCCCGAATTGGTAGTGTTGTGCCATGGCATTGGTCCTTCTACCTTTGTGTGAGACTATCAAGCGAATCAGCCGAAACCAACCAGAGCGCTCGCCATGAAAAAGAAAGTCGTCGTTCAACTGCCGCCTGTTGCCAAGGAGGCCCCCGTGAGTGCCCGCTACGCGCTCGAACTCGAGGCCCTTTCGGAGGTGGCTGACATAGTAGAAGTCGATGGCGCCTCACCCGAATCCTTTCTTGAAGGCGCGCGTGATGCAGATGCCATTATGACGTCGTGGGGTATTCACATTAATGAAGAGATTATCGGCGGCTTGGATCAATGTGTTGTGATCGGCGTAGGGAGCGTCGGTGTCGATATGGTCGATGTCGATGCGGCCACCAGAGCTGGAATTGTGGTGACCAATGTACCGGACGTCTTTATCGAGGAAGTGGCAGACCACACACTCATGTTGCTTTTAGCAGCCGGGCGCCGAGTCAAGATGATGGATCAATTAGTTCGAGAGGGGCGTTGGTATGAGGGCCGACCGATTCTCAATCATGTGCCAAGACTCTGGGGTCAGACCCTTGGGCTGGTTTCATTTGGCAATGTGGCAACCGCAGTCGCGCGCCGGGCCAAAGCCTTTGGTCTGCATGTGATCGCGTATGATCCTTACGTGTCTGAACTCAAGATGACTGCAGAAGGCGTGGAACCGGTCACCTTTGATGAGCTGCTCGAGCGAAGCGACTATCTCTCAGTGCACCCAGGATTGAATGCGCAGACGCGTGGCATGATGAACGATGCGGCGTTTGCGAAAATGAAGTCGACGGCGGTGATCATTAATTGCGGACGGGGTCCGGTGATTGATGAGGCGGCGCTGATTCGCGCCTTGCAGGCAGGTGAAATCGCTGCCGCCGGATTAGACGTTTTGGAGCAAGAGCCGCCGGATCCGAACAACCCGCTTCTTACGATGGATAATGTGATCATCACGCCGCATGCGGCGTCCGCGACCACGCGCATGCGCACGGAAACGCGTCG
>CAYZUV010000457.1:0-1533 GCA_964481245.1 uncultured Pseudomonadales bacterium | reverse complement strand
ATCCGAGTGATCCCAGAGGTTGATCGATATTTCAAATCGCTCGCCGCCACCTTACCCGCACCGTTCAATAAGGCCTTCTTGGACATTGAAAAAGCGGTGCAGTCGCCCGAGTTCGTGGCCAGTCTTCATCTGGAGTACCCGGGCTACCACGCGCTTCTCAGAGACACTTGCTCCATCACCATGCTGACCGGGTCGAGCAAAATCAATGTCGTCCCTCCCACGGCGGAAGCGCAGATCGATTGCCGTATGTTGCCTGACCGTGGGGCAGATGCCTTTATTGAAGACGTTGCTGAACGCGTCGAAGGCACGGGTGTCGAGGTCACTAAAATCATGGCATTTTCGCCAGCGATTTCAGATTGGGATACGCCGTTACTTGACACGATCCAAGCGCAAATTCTCAAACGGCATCCCGATGCGCGGTTTGCCAGCGCTGTGTCCACCGGGTTCACCGACAGCCATTTCACACGAGACTTAGGCATTCAAAGTTACGGCTTCAGCCCAATGCTTTATCTCGATGGAGAAACAAAAGGAGTGCATGGCAATAACGAAGCTGTTCACATCGGCCGTTACCGACAAGCAGTCGACGACTATGTCGAGATCGTTGAGGCTTTCACACAACTTTGATCCGAGACCCCTGTTGTTGGGCAATCACCTAACAAACCATTTGCGGCTATGGTTTTGCCAAAAGGTTTTGGGTAGCCTCTTCAAGATCATCGTGTTCGCATGAAGGAGAACGGTATGTATACAGAATACAAAGTAGAAGTGATCGAAGAAGGCGCCTGCGGCACGATTTTTTTAGGATCCGCTCGAATGCCGGTCAAGCGGCTTGAGGCGAAACTCAATGAGGCGGCCGCCGACGGTTGGCAAGTGGTCTTTCAAGTGATGGAGAGCCGACGATTCTGGCTCTTCTGGTCCAAAGAATCTGTCATCGTCACCTTTGGGCGGCCATGAAACGCCTCATATCGGCGAGCATAAAAGCCTACCAATCCACCGGGGGCGGGCGACGTTGGTTTGGTGTGATCTGCAATTTTGACCCCACGTGCTCTGAATACACGCTACAGGCCATTGAACGCTACGGTGTTCTGCGCGGACTCAAGCTTGGGTTTGGACGGATTCGCCGCTGCAACGACCCCGACTTACCTCACCCCATCAAGGATCCTCTGAGATAATGTCCTGGACACTCATTTTTAAATCTGAAGCGTTGGTTGAATTTGAAGAGGAGATACGAATCGCTCAACGAGCACTCGACGCTGACGCGCGCAAAGCATTTCTCAAGGCTTACCAAGCCAAATTCAAAGATCCCGACACCTACACCAGCCTCTGCTACGCCCTGGGCTTTGGTCTGCACCACCTCTATCTCGGACACTTCATCCTCGCTGCGATTGATTTGCTGGCGAGCGGGCTCTTTTGGTTCAGCGTCTATCTTTTTTTCACGGAAGATGTGGCCTTTGGTATTTTTCCCATTCTTATCGCTGGCTATAACGGACTCGATTTTCTCTTCTGCCTGTTCTGGGGCGATCAAATCGTTCGCTA
>CAYZUV010000456.1:0-1551 GCA_964481245.1 uncultured Pseudomonadales bacterium | reverse complement strand
GGCACTCTCGGTCGTGCAAACAACGATTGAAAATGACGCCATTGAAGCTCTAAGCCGACGGCTGCCATTGCCAGAAAGACCACCAGCGGCAGCACGTGCGCTTGTAAACTGAAGCTGAACATCTGGTGAGCATACATCAAAGGATGACGGTAAAAACTGGGATATCGGCGGCTTCATGATGGACGCCGCAGATCGCTCACTCAACTTGGCGCGAGCTTAATAGCGACTTAAGGGCAGTGAGTCCTCTCAAACGAGCGCACCCACCATGTCATCCATTGCGTTGACCAGCGCAACGATTTGAGTGTTTCGCGTGACCGGACTCACCAGCATCATGTTATGAAAAGGCGCGACCAAGCAGCCTCGATTGACTAACCCTAGATGGAGCGTTGCCTCGAGCGCCGAATGAGGCAGCGCTTTGGCTTCAGCGCCATTCAACAAACGCGTTGGGGAGGTCACCAGCTCCACTCGTGCGCCGACTCTAACGACATGCCAGGGCAAAGCGTACCCTTGGATCAAATCATTCAAGCCGCTTTCTAATCGCGCCGCTCCGGCCAGCATTCGCGCGTAATTGGCCTCTGTCATAACTTCCGCCAACGCTGCCTTCAGGCAGGCCAGTTGAAGGGGGCTTGCAGACAATGTGGTGCCCATCCCAGAGTGCCCTTCCGGCCGCGCGTGATTGTGCGCTTGATATTGCCGCGCAACCTGACTGGAGACACCCCAAACTGCCACTGGCACACCGCCGCCCACGGCCTTCCCGACCACCAAAATATCCGACGACAATCGGTTCTGACGCGCATAGCCGCCCAACCCTGAGGACAACGTATGCGTCTCATCGAGTATCAGGAGACTCCCGTGGCGTTTGGTCAGCGCTCTCAGGCTGCTCAGAAACCCTGGCTGAGGGAGAATCATCCCCGCATTCGTCATCACCGGCTCAGCGAGCACGGCTGCGATATCCTCTCGAGCAAGCGCTTTTTCTAGACCCGCGAGATCATTGAATTCAATCGCAACGGCCCAACGGGAGAGATCTGCAACCTGACCCAAAAGGCCTTGGCGCATCACCGTTTGGTTGGCGACTCGCTCGACCATGACATCATCCACCGTGCCGTGATAGCACCCATTGAAGACCAATACCTTAGGTCGGCCCGTGATCGCTCGAGCCACTCGAATCGCATACCGATTGGCGTCCGTGGCGGTTGCCGCAATCTGCCATTTCTTGGGCCCAAACAACCGGCTCAGACCCTCGCCGACCTCCCCTGCCTCGTGGCTCGGCAACATATAGGTCAGCCCACGGGTTGACTGACGTCGGATCGCTCGCGCAATGGGGGGCGGGG
Organism: uncultured Pseudomonadales bacterium; assembly: GCA_964481245.1. Lineage (GTDB taxonomy): Bacteria > Pseudomonadota > Gammaproteobacteria > Pseudomonadales > Azotimanducaceae > UBA9926. The sequence goes on along the minus strand of CAYZUV010000456.1, from coordinate 220 downwards.
AATGACCAAACATCGACCCTGTATCCCCCAAACAGAAGTCGTTCAGCGCATGACCATCCAGGTCAAAAATTCGAGCACCTGATGCACGATCCACCACCAGAGGGAAAGGCATCGGCCAATCTTTCAACCAATGCATGGGCACACGATCAAGGTAGGCCTTGGACCCCAGATCAAATGCGGCTTTCGATCGAGGGTTCATTTCGGCATAGCGAGCCTGCTC
>CAYZUV010000455.1:0-1589 GCA_964481245.1 uncultured Pseudomonadales bacterium | reverse complement strand
AGCCCAAATGAATCCCAGCGGCGTCGCTTTAGCCTTGCAGCAGCGAGGAAGATCTCGCGCAATGCCTAAGTAACCTCAAAGGATATTCTTTGTTTTAGAACCTGATTACAAGTCTCTGGGGGAGTGATTGTTCGTCGGCCTTTATGCAGCGCGATCACCTGACCTGTCAGCTGCCTTACCGAAAACACTCCGGCTTTGCCTGAGGCTGTGCTACCTTTTGGTCACTGAGTGCGAATCGGCGGTAGATCATGAAGTTAGTTTTGAAAGTCTTGGCATTGGCTGTGGTGATCGTGTTGGTGGTCCTCCTCGCCAGTACACGGCTGGACGGGCCGAGAGGGATGTTGGCTGGCGGGGCCTTTCAATCCGGAGAGCGCATGGCATCACCTTCGTCATGGCAATTTCTAGAGGGCCAAGACACCTTAGAGTTCCAAACTGAAGCGCCAGAGCGCTCGAGAACGGTCTGGCTCGTTGTCCACGAGGGTCGACTGTTCTTAGTGAGTGGCTATATGAACACGCTCCTTGGCAAGGTTTGGAAGCACTGGCCTTTTCAAATTCAAGAGAATCCAAATATCCTGATTAGGGATCAAGGCAAGATTTACGAACAGCAGCTCACGCGTATTGTAAGCGGGCAGATGGCCGCTGACGTCATGAGGAAATTCGGTAAAAAATATGGTCTCGCTGACGTGTCGACGTCCGATGAAAGCTTGCTTGCGATGCTTGCTGCGGGCGATGCGTGGTTGTTTGAGGTGGTGTCCCGGTAGGGGTGGCCTAAGGTAGAAAGGGGCCTCAGTCCGGCACTCTTCGCCGCGCCGAGAGTACCAGAAGTTAGAAGGGAACAACCATCATGAGTCAGCAATCAGAGCCGGTAACCGCCGCGGAAAATGCTGCTGAGCAAACTTATTCGAAAGCCTATTTGCGGTATGCCTTAGGGCTCTTTCTCCTTGTCTATATCGTCAATTTTATTGACCGGCAGATCTTCTCAATCCTGATTGAGCCGATCAAAGCCGAGATCGAACTCAGCGACACCCAACTGGGCTTGCTCGGCGGCATCGCGTTTGCACTGTTTTACACCTTCGCAGGGATACCCATCGCGCGTTGGGCTGACGTCGGCACGAGAAAAAATATTGTGGCGCTTGCGGTGCTGATCTGGAGCGCCATGACCATGTTCACCAGTACCGCGAAATCCTTCGGCGGTCTTTTAATTGCTCGAATTGGCGTTGGCGTCGGTGAAGCGGGTTGCTCACCGCCCATCCATTCCATGATCTCAGACTACTTTCCGGAATCGAAGCGAGCCACTGCACTCGCGACGTATGCCCTTGGCATTCCGATCGGAGGTGCCATCGGCACACTCGCAGGCGGGTGGATCGGTGAATACTTCGGCTGGCGAAATGCCTTCTTAGTGGTTGGTTTGCCTGGCATCTTTCTCGCTGCGGTGGTGTTTTTCACCATCCGTGAACCTAAACGCGGGCTGCAGGTGGCCAGCGTCAAAGTCGAGAGCGCAGCAGAGAGTTACACCCTCATGGAGACGATCCGCTTCATGTGGTCGCTCAAATCGTTTAGGAATCTATCTTTCGCAGGGGCGCTGCATG
>CAYZUV010000454.1:0-1616 GCA_964481245.1 uncultured Pseudomonadales bacterium | reverse complement strand
TTGTGTCTGACGCTCTTCTTCCTGGGCTCAACCATGATCGGACTACCCCATCGAGCATGGGGCGCTGAACTTTCACCGGACTATCACCAGCGCAGCCGAGTCACCGCGGCCAGGGAACTCTTTGTCTTAGTGGGACTGATGGTGGCTGCGGCCGTGCCGATGATCATTGAAGTCATGGCAGACCGTGGCGGCAGCATCAATGTGGTGATGGGGGCACTTTGGCGTGATGCCACCAGCGCGTTCACCGGCGAAATCATGAACGCCACACCAACCGACCGAGCAACCCTGACGGGCCCCGTCCTCGCGGGTCTGGCTTGGGTTGTCATCGGCGTACTGCCGGTTTGCGCATTCCTGGTCATCACCTTTGTTAAAGAGCCTGAAACTGAGGTGAAGGCCAGCGTATCGCTTAAAGAAGGCGCCAAACTGGTCTGGCGCAATGGCCCCATGCGTCGCGTGCTCATGATTGCACTCTTGGTCATCTTCGGAGAATCCTTCCGAAACGCAGTGTCACTCTTTTTTATTCGAGACATTATTGGAATTCCAACCATTGGCGCCGCGTATTTTTTCTACTTCATTGCGGGCTTGGGCGCGATCCCTTTCTGGTTGTGGCTGGGTCGCACCATCGGCAAACACCGAGCGTTTCTCTTTACCTTAGTCACCGTAGCCATTGTCAGCGGCGCAAATTTTTTCCTTGAGTCGGGTGATTACCTGGTTTTCTTCTGCCTCTTCATCGTTAAAGGGTTTTGTTTTGGCGGCTTGCAGTTTCTTCCGGTGGCCATGCTCGCCGATGTGGTCGACGTCGATTCGGCTCGTACCGGCGGCGGTCGAGCGGGGACTTATTTCGCGATTCTAGGTTTAACGGAGAAGCTCGCTATTGCGCTGGGAACAGGGTTTTCTCTCAACGTGGTTGGGCTCTTTGGCTTTGACCCCTCGGGTGGCGTTGCCGCCTCTACGGACGCGGGCGTGTTGGCGCTTCGGATTGTCTATTGCGGCGGTCCCATCTTCTTTTATGGTTTGGCATTACGTCTTATCTGGTCCTACCCGCTCACCCCCTCGCGTCATCAGCAATTAAGAGAGAAAATAGAGCGGCGGAACGCGCGTCTTGGCCGAGTGAGCGCCAGCGCCTAAACCGCAGAATGAAGTGGGAGGACTGTGCGGGATACGCAATTAGCCGCCAGTCCTTAAATGAACCTTAGCCAAGCCGGGCAATCCAGCCTCTGTGCCATCGAAGGAGAGACCATCAGAATGAAACGACTTCATCTGAGCCTTAATGTGACCGATCTCAGTGCTTCCGTTGCCTTCTACAGCCATCTCTTTGGGCACGAGCCCACTTTGCAAAAGGCGGACTATGCTCAGTGGCTGTTAGATGACCCCTGCGTGAATTTTGTGCTCGAACCCAGCGCAACATCGGGTCTCGGGCATCTTGGCGTTCAAGTCGATAATGAGCCAGAACTTCATGCCTTGTTCGATCAGTTGAAATCAGCCGAAGCCCCTTATCTCTCAGAAGGCGTAACGGAATGCTGCTATCACAAGTCAGAGAAAAGCTGGACGATGGATCCGGATGGTCTCGCTTGGGAGGCCTTCCATACGCAGCATAACATCGATCATCGAGGGTC
>CAYZUV010000453.1:0-1631 GCA_964481245.1 uncultured Pseudomonadales bacterium | reverse complement strand
CTGAGAGAAACGCCTACTTTGGTGATCTGCACGTGCATACGGCCAACTCCTTTGATGCTTATACCTTTGGCACCATCAGCAGTCCCGCTGACGCATACCGGTACGCACAGGGCGAGGCGATCCAGCATCCGAGTGGTTACGAAATTCAACTGAGCCGGCCGCTGGATTTCTATGCCGTGACGGATCACGCCATGTTTCTTGGGTTACTCAAAGAAGCAGCGGACACCAGCTCCGAATTTTCAAAATATGAATTGGCTGAGCCGATGCATAATCTGAATGAATCTGTGAGTGGAAGTATTCTCTCGATCATCAAGCGATCGGGTTTGTTTAGACCCTTTGCCAGAGCAGCGAATGAGGGGCTTCAGAACGGAACCATTGATCAAACGCTGGTCGATACGATTGGCATGACCGTCTGGCAGGAAACGATTCAAGCGGCAGAGGACGCTTACCAACCGGGCTCGTTCACCACCTTCGCGGGCTATGAATACACCTCCAGTGTGGAACTTTACGACCGGTATTTGCATCGGAATGTGATCTTTCGGGGAATTGAAAACCTGCCTTCACGCCTCTTCTCTAGGCTCGATAGCCAAGATCCTGAAAAGTTGTGGGACTGGATGGATCAATTGCGAAGCGAAGGTGTCGAAAGCTTGGCGATTCCACACAATTCGAATATCTCAGGTGGCGACGCCTTTGCCCTGAGCGATTATGAAGGAGACCCGATCGACCAAGACTACGCCAAAAAGCGCGCGCAGAACGAGCCTATGGTTGAGATCACCCAAGTGAAGGGCACATCAGAGACTCACCCCCTGCTGTCAACGAATGATGAGTGGGCCGACTTTGAGGTGCGCACCGCGCATCCAGGTGAGGAGGATGAAAGCAACATCCCGGGGAGTTACGTAAGGAACGCTTACCTACGAGGGTTGACGCTTTCGGAGACAGGATTAACCAACCCTTACCAATATGGCGTGATCGGGTCGAGCGATAGTCATGTTGGCGGCGGTTCAGATCGAGAGGAGGCGTTTTTCTCCAAGATCGGGGTCTTGGATGGCACGCCCGAACTTCGGGGGTCGGTTCCCTTTAATCGGTTTTATGGTGCGATTGCCAAGTTCGCTCGACCTGAAGCTCTGATAGAAGTGGACGGAGAGGACTATCTCGCAGTGGCTCCGCGCCTCATCCGATTCTCTGCCTCTGGATTGGCTGGCGTTTGGGCAGAAGAGAATACGCGTGAATCGATTTACGATGGGTTTAGACGCAAAGAAACGTTTGCGACCAGCGGGCCGCGGATGAAAATCCGATTCTTTGCAGGGCATGCACTTGAAGGCGCGGACTTGGAAGATCAAGGTCTTGTTGCAAAGGCTTATGCCACGAGCACCGCCATGGGCGGCACAATGAAAAAATCCGGCGCCACAAGCCCCACGTTTTTGGTTTGGGCTCTGGCTGATCCCATGGGGGCACCCCTTCAACGACTACAGATCATCAAAGGCTGGCTTGAAGAAGGCGAGCATCGTGAACAGGTTTATGACGTGGCCTGTTCGGACGGCCTGAGCGTCGATCCCGTAACGCACCGCTGTCCTAATAATGGCGCGAGCGTTGACTTGAGCGACTGCTCGACCTCAGCTCATGAATCCGCG
>CAYZUV010000452.1:0-1667 GCA_964481245.1 uncultured Pseudomonadales bacterium | reverse complement strand
TTTTTGTCTGGGTTATTCCCTTTAGGCACAACGATGATCGCTTTCACGCCCGCGGCGCGCGCTGCGAAAGCAACGCTTTGCCCATGATTACCCCGCGTTGCACATATGACCGTTTGGGTCCCGCCACTGGCGAGCAAGTGGTGGAAGTAAACAAGCCCCCCTCGCACCTTAAAGGCGCCCGTGGGAAGATGATTTTCGTGTTTCAGCCAAGTAGGGCAGCCGAACCGAGCCTCAAGTAACGGCCAGCGGATCTGGGGCGTTGGATCGAGGCGGTCGTAGACAATTTTACTTGCGGACTCGAGCTCGGCGAGTTCTGCATTCACGTTGCGGGATCAATTCGCTTCAGTGATGCTGGTCAAGGCTCTGAAATCGTGTTCGTAGACGTCCCACGGGTTCGCTCTCACCCTTGCGTCAAGCTGATGAGCATCTTCGCCAACCAGGATTCGCCACTGATTATCTTTCACGCCTTGCAAAATGATATCCGCGGCTTGTTCAGCGGTCGTGGGCGCCTGATCTCTGAACTGAAGACCCTGCTGGTGCACCATTTCACGTAACTGATCATCACTTAGATTCATCACGTGGGCCGCTGCATCACCTTGTTGATGCATCAGCCGTTCACGCAGCTCTCTCACCTCGTCTTCACTCATCTCAAGCGCATCAGAATGGCCGAGGACCTTCCTAGAATTGATCGCGATTGAGGTTCCAATGTGACCGGGCATGACCACGGACACATGAATATGCGGGGCATTGATTCGAAGATCCGTGATGAGCGCTTCGCTAAATCCTTTGACGGCAAACTTTGCCGCGGCATAAGCCGTGTGCGGGGTGTTCGGCCCGATGCTCGCCCAGAAACCGTTCACGCTTGAGGTGTTGATAATGTGTGCCTCATCAGCACCCATCATCATCGGCACAAACGCCCGACAACCAAAATAAACCCCAAACCAGCAAACGCCAAAGGTTCGCTCCCAATCATCACGCGGTCCAGCGACGAATCCGCCACCACCGCCGATGCCGGCATTATTGAAGAGGAGATGAACTGTGTCGCCATGGTGACTCGCTACTTGCGCTTGAAAGGCATTCATCTGCGCTTCACTCGAGACGTCGCACACACAGGTGGTCACTCGCGCACCGCCAGCCGACTCAGCTAACGATTGGGTTTCCTTCATGTTGGATTCTGAGACGTCGCAAATCGCGACTTCGGCACCGGCCTTCGACAAGGCAAGGGTCAGGGCGCGACCCATGCCCGTACCACCCCCGGTCACAATGGCCACTTTGTTGGCAAAGCTTTGCATTTGTTATTTCCTCTTCGTCGTCTGTATATGATTTGATTTTGAGCAAGCCCAGTCTCATCGCGCCAGCGAATGCTTTTCATGCCAATGAGCCAAAGCGCGGCAATCCAAGCAGCGAACCCCTCTATCCTCGGCGCAAATACCTTGTTTTAGCGGATAACAACCCGGTACTGCTGATACTTTTTTCATCGCTGACTTTGCCCAGGGGTATGGCTGCAGAGCCCTGATGAAAGTCGCACCGCGCAATCAAAGCACCCAGCAGATCCTATCTCAGAGCGCCAAGTGAATTCTCAGGATCCATGTAGTGTTGCGCGCTCGATGCTCGTCCAGCATGCCTGAGGAACCCGGATGGACTCAAGGCGTACGCCGAGTGAAAGG
>CAYZUV010000451.1:0-1670 GCA_964481245.1 uncultured Pseudomonadales bacterium | reverse complement strand
TCGCTTGATGGCGCCTTGTGTGTGATCGAGGGGCGCCCAGAGTCGGTCCTTGCGCAGGTGATTCAAGAGACCGGCGCAACGGCGGTGACCTGGAATCGCCGGTATGAACCGCTTGCTATCGAAACAGACAAAGAAACGATGGCAACGCTCAAGGCCTCCGGGGTTGAGGTCCAAAGTTTCAAGGCAAGCCTTCTTTGGGAGCCTTGGGCCTCGGTCAAAAAAGACGGCACGCCCTACCGTGTTTTTACGCCTTTTTATAAAAATGCGCTCGCTCAGCTGCCTGTGCCAGAAGCGCCGATAGCGCGACCGTCAACGTTGGATCTCGCGCGGACGAAGAGCGCACGCGCCGTGGCATCATCGCTAGGCTTGGCAGACCGGCGACCTTGGGTTCAGCGCATGCTCAAATATTGGGTGCCTGGCGAAGAGGGTGCGATGACGCGACTCAACGCTTTTATCGACCAAGGTCTTGCAGACTACAAGCGGGGGCGAGATTTCCCCTCTCTGGAGGCGGTTTCTCGCCTCTCGCCTCATATTCATTTTGGTGAGATCTCTCCTGGGCAAATTTGGCATGCGATGCAAACGCGGGTTGAGGGCGATCCGAATAAGGAGCACTTCCTTAGGGAACTCATTTGGCGGGAGTTTTCTTACCACCTGTTGTACCACTTCCCCACGCTACCCACGGAAAACTTGCAAACGCACTTTGATGGCTTTCCTTGGATGACCTCGAGCGAATCGCTGGCTGCTTGGCAACGAGGCATGACGGGGTATCCGATTGTCGACGCGGGTATGCGAGAACTTTGGGCAACGGGTTACATGCACAACCGTGTCCGAATGATCGTCGGTTCGTTTCTCGTGAAGAATCTCTTGCTGGATTGGCGCTTGGGCGAGCGTTGGTTTTGGGATTGTCTGGTTGATGCTGATCAAGCGAATAACTCAGCCAGCTGGCAGTGGGTTGCTGGATGTGGCGCCGATGCCGCGCCTTATTTCCGGATCTTTAATCCCGTCACCCAGGGTGAAAAATTTGATCCTCAAGGACTATATACGCGAAGGTGGCTCCCGGAGCTGGCGCAATTGCCAGATGCCTATCTATTTAAGCCATGGGAGTGCCCCCCGCTGGTGTTGTCGGATGCAGGCGTTGTCTTGGGGGATACGTACCCCCTTCCCATTGTGGAGTTAAAGCCGTCTCGTGAGCGGGCACTCGCCGCTTATCAGGCGATGAAAGATCATCGCAATGTCCACAGCTCGGGAGGATGAACCTGACCCGAAACCGGTGGGTCGTGGGGCTCAGCGTTGCAGGGTTGCTCCCCTTTGCGGGCCTTGCGCTCTCAGCTATGGATGGAAGCGCTTGGGCGCTTCGAGCATTCCTGATCTACAGTCTCGCGATCAGTGCGTTCTTGAGCGGCGCTTGGTGGGGGATCGCGCTTTCAAAAACGTCTCGCGAGCGTGCGCCCGTCCTGCCTTTGCTGCTGAGTAATGGGTTTGTCTTGATGAGTGTGGGCGCGCTGCTTTGGCATCAACCCGAGGTTGCGCTGCTGGCGCAGGCCGTGGTCATCACGCTCCTTGTGTTGGGTGAAAGCCGAATTAAACCCATGCAGGCGGCGCCTCGATACTATCAACGGATGCGCCGCGGCGTAAGTGCTGTTGTGGTGCTACTCCATCTCGGGCTTTGG
>CAYZUV010000450.1:0-1675 GCA_964481245.1 uncultured Pseudomonadales bacterium | reverse complement strand
CGAGATAGAAGGCCAGAATGCCAATCATCTCCAACAACACCTCGGGGTTTGCGTAATTTAAGTCGACTTGGTCGTGACTGAATGTGCACCAAACGAACGTCTCTCCAGTCGCGGTCCGCGTCTTTTTGAAAAGCGGAGACGATCTCGGGCGAACGACTTGAGATACGTCCTCATTCTCAGAGGCTTCAATAAAGTAGTGCGCACCTGGAGAGTTGCCCTCTGTGTACTGCTGAAACCATTGGCTTCTCGCCGAGCAATGATTCATCACCAAATCACCCATCAGGCGATAACGCTGCGCAAACCGATTGACGTCATCCCAGTCACCCAAACTCTCGTTCACTTGGCGGTAATTGATGACAGAGAACCCATCGTCGGAGCTGTAGGGAAAAAACGGTAACAAATGAACCGTAGAAAAGAGCCCCTCGGTTCGCGCCTCTAGGACTCTAGCCAACGTTTGAAGCGGGGGCTCACTTGCCGAAACCACGCTATCGCCGTAACAGATGACCAAGGCATCTCGTTCAGACCACGCATTTCGATGCCCTGCTGGCGCTTCAATTCGGCCCCGGTAACCCATAAGCTGAATGCACCGCCTGGCTAAGACTTGGCAATCCTCCTCGGGGTAGATCGCGACGAGATGATCCAAGACACGCTCAGTAAGCGCCGAGAAAGGGTCAAGCTGCACGGGCGGTTCCGTAATCCCTTTGATCGAGCGCCACCGCTTCCCGTAATTGATGCAAAACATCGGGAACTGCGCTCATCACCCGAGTCCAGTGTGGCACGAAGGGTTGATCCATGGGGCGGGTTAGAAACGCGTCGCCGGCTTTAATCAGATTTTCGGCGAACAGTTCAACAATTTGTTCTTCGGCATGAAGGTCTAACTTGAGTCCATTCATCTCGGCATCGCAGCGATAACTGTCGATGAGATCCAGTGCCACCCGCAGGTAGGTCGCCTTAATGGTGCGAAACCCTTCCTGACTAAATGTCACGCCGTCAGTTGCGAGCTTTCTGAACAGGGCTTTGGCAATATCAATTGACATTCTGGACAAACCGCCCTGATCGTTGTCCTTCGATACTTTCTGATGTTTATGATCATAAATATCTGCAATCTCGACCTGACAGATGCGGCGGGTCGAATAGTTGCGCAGCATTTCGACCAAGACGCCGACCTCCAACCCCCAATCGCTCGGGATCCTGAGCCCTTTCATCGCGTCTCTGCGCATGGAAAATTCGCCCGCTAAGGGGTACCGAAAGCTGTCAAGAAAATTAAGGTATTCATGATGGCTGGGATCGAGGCTATGTTTGAGCGCCCGTACGAGCGGGGTCACAAGGAGCCTGGACACTCGCCCGCCAAGAGTATCGTTCCCCACTCTTGCATAAAAACCCTTACTAAACTGGAAGCGAAAGCTCGGATTGGCGACCGGATAAATCAGCCTGGCAAGCATGGATCGGTCATAGGTCTTGATATCGCAGTCATGTAGCGCGACCGCCTCAACATCTGGGTTAGCGAGTGTGTAGCCCATGCAGTACCACACGTTTCGCCCCTTGCCCAATTGGGTCGGCGCCACCCCCGCACGACTCAGTTGATCGTGGATTGATTTCAATCGGGGCCCATCGTTCCAAAGCACATTCACGCGTTGCGGCAATTGCTTAAAAAACGAAAGCGCATGCCGATACT
>CAYZUV010000449.1:0-1677 GCA_964481245.1 uncultured Pseudomonadales bacterium | reverse complement strand
CTAGGTTCATCGGCGTTCGCGAAAAAGCCACCGCGATGGATGTCATGAGCTCGATCGATTCGGTCTCTTGTGCAGCAAGCAGCAAAGGGAAAAACGGATCGTGAGCGGTTTCCGCTGTCAACGCCCCGTGATAACCGAGCCCCTCGAGTCGTTTCGCTTGGCGACCTGACTCGCTCAGATCCCCCATTAATCCTCCATCTATCCGCATGATGTTCTCCTAAAATTTAAAGGCATTGCCGGTGAAGGCGCCGTAAGTGGCCTGGGTATCCTTGGGCGAAACACAAGAAATAATGTGGGTGGTGATGCCCCCTTCCCCATATTCCCTAATACGGTCCTGACAAGCACCAATATCACCTATGATGGCGATGTCATCGACCAACTGATCATTCAGTGCTGAAGTGGTTTTTTCGCGATCCTTTGCTGCCCAGCCTTCTCGAATTGTGGCCGCGACCTCTTCATAGCCCGACCAAGCCAAGAACGCGTTATAGACAGGCGTTGCGTAATAGGGCGCAAACCCGGCCCGAATTCGGTTCCGGGCATCTTCTACATCATCGGTCACCACGACCTGATGTCGGCACACCACCTCGACATCTTCTAGCTTCTTGCCCGCGCGCTCTGCGCCAATGCGGATGTGTTCCATCATTTTCGGCAACGCATCGCGAGGGAACAGATTCAGAATCACGCCGTCGCTAAATTCCGCGGCTGCTTCAAGCATTTTTTCTCTTAACGCCGCCATATAAATCGGCTGCGCGCCAGCTTCGAGCGGCAATTGGCGATAGCCGCGACTGGTAACCGTTTGCCCAGCAAAATCAGACTTCTCTCCCTCAAGCATCGAGCGAACCAGTTGCACCGTCTCCTTCACTCGGGTGAGCGGCTTTTCAAAGGTTTGACCGTGCCAGTTTTCCATCATGGTTTGACTGGACGAGCCGAGCCCCAGGATGAACCGCCCGCCGGACAGCTGATGCAACACATGCGCGGTAGAAGCCAGGACCGCAGGTGTTCGAGAGAATACCGGAATGATCGCCGTGCCAATTCGGCAGCGGCTGGTATTGAGCGCCACCGCCGCCGCCGTCGTTAGTGCATCCACGCCTGAGCTATCGGCAAACCAGAGGTCATCATAGCCCTCGCCCTCAGCCCACTTTGCCATTTCAATCGTGGGTGTCACGCCCCGGGGATCGGGCAGAGTCAATGCTGTTCTTTGGGGAATGGCCATGATCAGGTCTCCTATTGCTGTTTGATGCGGTCCCTTGAGGCTGCCTTTCGGGCAGACGCGCGGCCATCATCTCTTAGATCGGCACGAGACGCGAGACTTTTGGTCTTGCTTTGCCGCAGTCCGGGTCGGACGCCCAGCGTAACGCCTCTGAAAGGCTATTCAGATAATTTCGCTGCTGGTCAATCGCTCCTCGTTAAAACGCTCGTTTCTCACCAGCTGATTTTTTGGGGTCTTGCGATCATAACGACGTGCGGCCGTGTAGCTGGGCTCGACAAGCGCCGGCGCAGCCAACGACTTCTGCCTTTGGGCTTCGTCGACCGGTTGGTAGGTTGTGGTTCGCTGCTGGGGGATTCGCCCAGCGCTCAGAATCAGTGCTTCCATAGCTTCCGGAGATGTCTCCTGGCCATGGCTCGCACCCGCCGCGCGAGTGATCGTCTCATTCATCAAGGTGCCACCGAGGTCGT
>CAYZUV010000448.1:0-1688 GCA_964481245.1 uncultured Pseudomonadales bacterium | reverse complement strand
AAGGCGAGCCGTTAAGGCGACCTTTTGAAGTGGCCATGTCCATGTGGAAGAAAGGGTTTTATGTTCGTTACGGCGGCGACACGATTCAGCTAGGGCTGCCTTTTATTGTCGAGGCGCCGCAAATTGATAGCCTCATGAATGCGTTGGGCGAGAGTATCGGCGAGTGCGCCTGAACCTTTTAAAGCAAGATGAATTTGCCTAAAAAGAGCAGCGCGACAAAGTATACCGGCAAGTCAGCAGGCATAATTCTTCCCCAGCTGAAGAGTCGGATCAGGGCGTAGGTGATAAACGCGATGCCGATGCCGTCGGCAATGGAAAAAGCGAGCGGTGTGGCCATTGTGCAAAGCACAGCCGGAACAAATTCGTTGTAGTCCTCCCAGTTAAGCTCGGCCAAGTTACTAACCATTAAACAGGCAACGAAAAGCAGCGCAGCGGCGGTGGCGTAAGCGGGCACACTCTGCGCGAGCGGTGCGAGAAAGACGGCCAGAAGGAACAATAGTCCTATCAAAATTGCGGTCAACCCGCTTCGACCACCTGCTTCAACACCCGCAGAACTCTCGATATAGCTGGTGGTTGAAGAGGTACCGAGCAGTGCACCAATGAGCGTCGCGCTTGAATCAGCAAAGAGCGCGCCTCGGAGGTTGAGAATTCTCCCGCGCTGGTCGGTTAGGCCCGCCCGCGACGATACGGCGACTAGGGTTCCTGCAGTGTCAAACACATCAACCAGGAGCAAGGCGAGAACGACAGGGATCAGGCTCACCTCGAGCGCAGCCATGATGTCGAGCTCGAGGAACACAGGCGCTATAGAAGGCGGTGCCGAAAACACGCCGCCAAATGCCGTGATGCCCGAGACCCAGCCTAATACCGAAGCAGTCAAAATGCCTAGAATGATGGCCCCAAAGATGCGCCTTGCACTCAGCACGGTAATGATCGTGAAGCCGAGAAAACAAAAAAGCGTTTCGGGTCGAGCCACATTGGCCATGGTGACCAGCGTACTATCGCTCGCCTCCACTATGCCGGCGTTTTGAAGCGCGATAAATCCGATAAAAAAACCGATTCCGGCCGAAATACCGCGTTTTAGGTTCATCGGAATACTATTGATTAACCACTCGCGGAGAGGAAAGATGCTGATCAATACGAACAGCATCCCGGATACAAACACTGCGCCTAGGGCCGTTTGCCACGGGTGGCCCATCCCGATGACGATCACATAGGTAAAAAAGGCGTTTTGCCCCATGCCCGGGGCTAGGCCGACTGGCAACCTCCCCACGAGTCCCATCAAGATCGAGCCTATTCCAGCAGCTATGCAAGTAGCGACAAAGACGGCTCCAAAATCCATGCCTGCATCGGAAAGGATGGCTGGATTTACGATGGTGATATAGGCCATCGAGAGAAACGTGGTCCCTGCAGCGACCAATTCTTTCGAGACACTCACCGGACTACCCGTTGGGGACAGCTTTTGTATCAAAGACATAAGGGTGTTGATCGCGTCTCGCTGATGGTGGCCTCACTCTAGCAGCTTTCGCCACTCTTGGGCAGGCAGATGCTCCCCCTGGAATTCAAGCGGTGATCCGTTCGTCGGTCGTAATCCTGGGTTCCTCTATCGGGCAAGCAGGAGCATTATTGATTTGATTCATGATGGATGCGCCCTGGGTGTAGCTTTCAAGACGTTTGTCATGGTCCCAAAT
>CAYZUV010000447.1:0-1703 GCA_964481245.1 uncultured Pseudomonadales bacterium | reverse complement strand
AAGTCCGTGATCGGCTGGAGGCGATGCAGTTCAGAACGGACTTGATGCCCATCAGTCAGCGCGGCGGAATTCAAACGTTGGATGAAACTGGCAATCGACTGCGGATGCAAACCTTAGTGGATTATGAGGATTGGTTGGCGCGGTTAGCCCAAGTCGATCAGCTAGTGACCCAGACGATTGCGCAATTGGAGAAGGGAATTGATCAAGGCATGGTTCCGCCCAGGATCACGATGTCTCGAGTGCCAGCGCAGATAGCCAAGCAGGTGGTAGAAGATCCAGAAGAAAGCCTCTTTTTTGAGCCTTTCCGTCGCTTGCCCGAGGCCTGGCCACCGTCGGAGAAGATTCGAATTCAATCTGAAGCCAAATCGGTGATTGAGCGTGTTGTGATACCCGCCTATCAGACGCTTTATACCTACTTCACGGAGGTCTATTTACCTGCGTGCCGCGACGAGATTGGGGCCTCGTCGCTACCCGATGGCAAAGCATTTTACGAGTATCGAGTGCGACGTTTCACGACGACGGACATGACCCCAGATGAAGTCCACGATCTCGGTCTTTCGGAAGTTGCCCGCATCCGCTCTGAGATGATGGTCATCAAGAGTCAAGTTGGTTTTGCTGGAACGCTCACAGAATTCTTCAAATTTCTCAGAGACGATCCGCAGTTCTATTTCGAGGATGCGGATGATTTGCTCAAGGAGTATCAGGCGGTCTCAAAGCAGATCGACCCGAAGCTTGTTCTTTTGTTTAACAAACTACCTCGGATGCCCTACGGCATTAAGGTGATTCCGGAGGCGGTCGCGCCTGACACGACCACGGCTTATTACTCGAGGCCCGCAGCGGATGGCAGTCGACCAGGCTATTTTTGGGTGAATTTGTACGAGCCGTTGTCCAGACCCAAGTTTGAAATTGAAGTGCTCACAGTGCATGAGGCGGTACCCGGACATCATTTGCAAATTGCTTTACAGCAAGAATTGGAATCGCTCCCCAACTTTCGGCGCTATTCAGGCTATACCGTCTTCACTGAGGGCTGGGGTCTTTACAGCGAACGATTGGGTGACGACATGGGTCTCTACCAAGACCCATATTCAAAGTTTGGTCAACTGAGTTACGACATGTGGCGCGCGGTGCGACTCGTGGTGGATACCGGCATGCACTACAAGGGCTGGACGCGTGACCAAGCCATCAGCTTTTTCATGGAAAATGCGCCACGGAAAAAACTAGACATCGTTAACGAGATCGATCGCTACATCTCGTGGCCTGGACAGGCGCTGGCTTACAAAGTTGGCCAACTTAAAATGTGGTCCTTGCGAGAGCGTGCATCAGCCGAATTAGGGGAGCGTTTTGATCTGAAACGGTTCCATGACCGAATGTTGAGCCAAGGTGCCATTCCACTATCACTCTTGGAAACGTTAATGCTCGACTGGATTGAAGAGGAAAAAGCGCGGACTGCTGAGCGCTAAGCCGCTACCTTCAGGGTTCGCTGGAGGCGCCTCTGGCTGTTAACCATTCGGATACGTTTTGATTACTGATGAGTGCGAAGAGCACTTGAGGCGTCACTCTCAATTAACGGTTGCGAGTGAGACCTCAACCTGAACGACGCGATGCTCGCGAGAAAAGATGCTCTGGCTGAGTTCGTATGGCAACGTCTCACCCTCGAAGATTTCGACGCTCCCGTCCTCAAGCTGCACCGTGATGCGGTTTGA
>CAYZUV010000446.1:0-1705 GCA_964481245.1 uncultured Pseudomonadales bacterium | reverse complement strand
CCTACCGGGCGCGACTCTCTGCCGCTAGCCTCGCAACCCTGGCCTACCAGGGCGGCCCGATGAATGGCACAGAGATCGATGATTTCGAACGCCATCCGCTTATGGTCCCAGCGCTGAGGCTTCGAGCTTGGGATGAGGCCGCAAAGTCAGCGGTTCCCTCGCGAACGACGCTGGCCGATTATCGAGCACTCTTCAAGCGATGCCAGGCCAGGCCTTTGCTTGAGGAAGAGTTGCAGCGTTGGCGTGATTCAGGTTTTCTCGTTCTAAGGGGTTGGTACGATTCAAAGGAGATGCTCGCATTAAGCGATATCACTCGAGATCTCGAAACTTGGCCGGAGACCCCAGGGCGATGGATGAAATATTTTGAATCGACGCCCTTAAACCCACGAATGCTTTGCCGGCTAGAAAATTTCATCCAGTACGCGCCGGTTTTTGAAGCGGTGTGCAACGGTAACGGTATTAAGCAGGTTCTAAATACCTTGTTTGGCGAGCCTGTGGTGCTGTTCAAGGAGAAGATCAATTTCAAACTGGCTGGTGCGAGCGGGTTCGCGCCCCATCAGGATGCCCCGGCGTTTTCGAGCTTTGGGCAGAACTTCCACGTCACGATGATGTTGAGCATCGATCCAACGAATGCTGCCAATGGTTGTCTGGAGGTCGGTCCGCACCCGGGTCGGGGTCTAAGGTTAGAGGCAAAGCCTGACCTGACGTTAACGGATGAGGTCGCAAGTCGCATCGACTGGCAGCGGATAGAAACTGAACCCGGCGACCTGGTTATTTTTGATTCCTATTTGCCGCATCGCTCGGGCCCCAATCAGACATCAAGTCCCCGCCGCGCCCTTTATGCAACCTATAACCTCGAGAGGGAAGGTGATTGGCGTACCCGCTATTACGAGGAGAAGAGATCGACGTTCCCTCCAGAGGTCGAGCGAATCAAAGGCAAAACCTATGGTCCGAGCGTCTTCAATGTGGGTAACCCCATTCAAGAGTAAGAAGCCCGAGTGACGCTTAATCCAGCATGCCTTCATGCAGAGGGTTTCATCGCGCAGGTCTCGAGACAAGACCAGTCGCACTCGCGCCGAAGGAGGTCATCGCGCCCCCGTCGCGCCGGAACCGTGAAGGCATCAAAGTTGATCTAATCTGCAGCCACGGGTACCTCGCCCCGAACCGTGGCGCGATATCCCAACCGTTTGTGCGGAAAGTAATCAAATACGGCATGGTGCTGGACGATGCGATTGTCCCAAAATACGACGGTGTGCGGTTGCCACTTCACTCGGAGCTGAGCAACGACGTTTTCTCGTATGGTTTTGAATAAGAAATCGAGGAGCATGTCTTGTTCTGCCTGCGGCAGACCGTCAATGCCTCGGGTGAACCCCTCATTCACGTAAAGGGCTTGGTCCCCCGTTTCTGGGATCTGGCGGACGATGGGATGATGGGCTGAGGGCAACTCATGGAGCGCCTTTTGACCGCTCAGATAGAGGTAGTGACCGACGGGGTCGTGGCGTGCTGTGAGCCCCTTTAACAAGCGTTGTAGTCTGGGTGAAAGGGATCCAAGTATTTGGCGCATATCCATAAACAGGGTATCCCCGCCAACCGGGGGCACGACCTCCATTCGAAGCATAGAGATTGAAGGCGGTCTCGCATCGCTTGAGACGTCCGAGTGCCAAGTCGTCCCCGGCGCGCCCTTTGAGCGCTCATCCGCTTTAAT
>CAYZUV010000445.1:0-1708 GCA_964481245.1 uncultured Pseudomonadales bacterium | reverse complement strand
TTTGATCGAAAATCACAAACGGCGCTGTTTTAAAAAGGCCCTCGAAAGAGGAAGAGAGCGTGTCTTGAGGCGGTCGCAGCCCATGACACTCAGTAAAGGAGAAACCCATGGCATCAGAATTTGAATTGAATGCCGAACCCCGTACAGACCTGGGGAAAGGTGCGAGCCGCCGCCTGCGTCTGAATGGAGATCTAGTGCCAGCCATCATCTACGGTGGCAAAGAGGACCCAGAGAACATCTCGATTCCGCACAAGGATCTGATGAAAGCAACCGAGAACGAAGCCTTCTTTTCACACATCCTGACGATCAACGTGGGTGGCAAGAAGGAGTCAGCGATTATCAAGGATCTTCAGCGTCATCCGGCAAAGCCCAGAATTATGCATGCTGATTTTCAACGAACGGTCAGAGATCAGGCCCTTTCGGTTGATGTTCCACTTCACTTCGTCAATGAAGAGATTTGCGCGGGTGTAAAAACCGGCGGCGGATTAATCTCTCATAACATGACAGTGGTTAAGATTGCATGTTTGCCTAAAGACTTGCCGGAATTCATCGAAGTCGATGTCGCTGGTGTTCAAGTCGGTGAAGCAATTCATATGAGTCAGCTGAACTTGCCTGAAGGCGTCACGATCCCGGAATTGGCCCAAGGTAAGGACCACGACCAAGTGGTCTTCTCTGTTCATGCCAACAAGCGTGCGGATGCCGAGGCTGCTGCCGCAAGCGCAGCAGATGGAGAGAGCGAAGCCGAAGAATAATCTTCGGCTTGAACCCTTTGCGGAGGGTCTTCCATGACTGTTCAGTTGGTGGTGGGTCTGCAAAACCCGGGTGAAAAGTACGCGGGCACGCGCCATAACGCGGGCGCGTGGCTGTTGCACGCATTGGCTCAGCGGTTTGGGGTCTCGTTCAAGTCAGAAAAAAAATTCTTTGGCTCTCTCGGCAGTGTTCGTTTTGAAGAGCAAGAAGTCAAGCTTCTGCTGCCTGATACCTACATGAATGAGAGCGGGCGCGCTGTGGCCGCGGTCTCAGGATTCTTCAAGATCCCATCCTCTCAAATTTTAGTAGCGCATGATGAGCTCGACCTCCCGCCGGGTACGGTGAGACTCAAAGTGGGCGGAGGCCTTGCAGGCCATAATGGGCTTAAAGATATCTCTCGCTCGTTGGGCGGTGCCAAAGATTATCTTCGGGTTAGATTGGGTATAGGTCACCCGGGTGTGGCCTCAGAAGTCATCCATTACGTACTGAAAAAGCCGAGTGCAATTGATCGATCGCTGATCGATGATGCGATTCATGAGGTCTGTGGGGTGTTTGATGATGTGGCGCAGGGCCGGCTTGAGCGAGCCATGCTGAGATTGCATACGAAGCCAGCGGTGCCACTACCGCTTGAGGGCAAGGAGTAAAGTATGGGGTTTAAATGTGGCATCGTCGGGCTACCCAATGTGGGTAAATCAACGTTGTTCAATGCGCTGACGAAAGCGGGTATCGCAGCAGAAAATTTCCCTTTCTGTACCATCGAACCCAATTCTGGCGTGGTGCCTATGCCTGACCCGCGGCTTGATCAGATTGCGGCGCTGGTAGGGCCGCAAAAGGTGGTGCCCACCGCCATGGAGTTCGTTGATATCGCAGGACTCGTCGCTGGCGCGTCTAAGGGCGAGGGGCTGGGTAATCAGTTTTTGGCGAATATTCGTGAAACAGATGCGATCGCACATGTGGT
>CAYZUV010000444.1:0-1719 GCA_964481245.1 uncultured Pseudomonadales bacterium | reverse complement strand
CACTCTACGAGACCAAGGTGCTGCTCACAAAGCCCCACTTGCTCTCGACCGAGCAAAACAAATGAAAATGACAGAACCCTCACTATCAACCATACAACCACAAAGCACTCGTTAGAGCATTATCGTCGTCAAGCAGTCGATCTCAGCTGATGGAGCTGGCTATTGAGAATCATCCTGGGCTCCGAGCAAACTCAGCGGTTGCGAAGCGACTGAGACTAGGTTGCGGACCCAACTTTTCGTTAACATGTTGGTCCCATTTCGAGGAAGCATCCATGAGTGATTACATCCCGCCTACCATTGACTGGGTCAGAAAACATGTCGAACGCTATGAAGCGAGCGGTGGTAAAGAATACACCACCCTCATGGACTCGGGCCTGCCCTGCATCATCGTCACCCACAAAGGCCAGCGCACGGGCGGCATTCGGAAAATTCCCTTGATGCGCGTCAAAGTGGATGACGCCTATGTTTTGATTGGCTCCATGGGCGGACAACCGAAGAATCCAGCCTGGGTTTACAACCTGCGCGCCGATGGCGCCGTTGAAATTCGTGATGCCGAGGCAACGGGCGCGTATTCGGTCAGAGAGGTCATGGACGAGGATGAAAGGCGCGCCTTGTGGGACGCCGCCGTCGAAGCCTACCCGCCGTATACCGAGTACCAAGCAAAGACCACCCGCAAAATCCCGGTCTTTTTGGCCGAGCCAGCCGCCTAAGGATAGATGCCTCGACCAAGGACTGGCTTCGCTGAGGGCCTAGCTGGCCTGATCCCGCCCTCTCGATTGCACCAACTGACGGCGGGATTCGAGGACCTCTGCCTCGATCCCCCGGTTTTGTGCACGACTCAGGCGCGCCTCCTCAGCGAGCCCGGCCTCAAGCCCTTGATGAACACCCACATCAATCAGATGTTTAACCGCTGCCAAGGTTTCGGGATTCGCCGAGCAAATGTCTCGGGCCATGGCCTGGCAATGCGGGATTAGGGCTTCCGGCTCGAGCACGTCGTTCACTAGCCCCCAACGGCAAGCCGCTTCAGCATCGAGATAATTACCGGTGAAGCTCAATTGGCGCGCTCTGGAAGCCCCAATCGCCTTGGCTAAACGCTGCGAGAGCCCCCAACCTGGCACCACGCCCATGCGCACGTGGGTGTCGGCAAACTTTGCATTCGTCGAGGCCACCAAAATGTCGCACATCAAGGCAATCTCAAACCCGCCGGTTATCGCAAAGCCGTTGATCGCCCCAATGACGGGTTTCCCCACACCCCTGATAGCCGCTTGAAGATCAAGGTCCGGCGCCTCGGATTGCGCGGTGCCCATCCCTTGTTGACCCAATTCTTTTAAATCCAGTCCCGCCGTAAACGCACGCCCTGCCCCCGTCAAAATGATGACGTGGGTAGCCTCATCGTCCTTGAGTTCAATGAAAGTTTCTGCGATCGCCTGCCGCATCGAAACCGATAGCGCGTTCAGTGCTTCCGGTCGGTTCATGGTGACGAGCGTCACACCGTCAGTCGTCTCTCTTAAAACAATATCCGTCATCGGACACTCCCCAATCGATTTAACGTTTCGTATTCTGTCAAGGTCTGGTCACGACACCATAAAGTGATTCAGTACATAAGCAAACAGAAACCCAATGGCTCGGCGCGACCCTCACCGATCAGCTTGGTCGGCCTGGGTATCTGAGTCTTGCTCGAAACCAACTTAGTAGAGAAAAATTGGGTGAAGATAAGAC
>CAYZUV010000443.1:0-1729 GCA_964481245.1 uncultured Pseudomonadales bacterium | reverse complement strand
CCATCGAATGACTCGCGAGAATTTGCTCAAGGAGCGTTGACCCCGATCTCGGCAAACCGACGATAAAAATTGGGTCTCCATCCTTGCAGCCCAACCCGGCGGATTTCACTTGATCGAAGTACGCCTTTGTGAAGACCTCTCGCATGCGCTCATGCGCGATTTCTGTCTGAACGGGGTCATAGGCAATGGTGTCGCGGTGGCTCTGATTGGCGAGCGCGTAGTAATGAAACGAAGCATCAAATTCTTTCTGATCTTCGAGCGCCTTGCCCAACGCGAACGCAAAATGCACCTTGCAATCAACCGGCAACGTCTCGTTGTCGAGCCGCCGCTTCATATTTTCAATCTCAGCGTCTGAAAAACGAAATGTCTTGAGATTGGCCAGGCTGTAATAGGTTTCGCCAAAATTCGGACGAAGCTCGATGGCTCGGCGATAAGCAGCCACGCCGCCCTCGTGATCACCCACGGTTTTAAGCACATGGCCAAGACCAATATGGGCACCCGTTAACTCCGGATCAAGCGCCACTGCCTGCTCGTAAGCGGCAACCGCTTCCTCTGGACGCGCCGCCATGGCAAGCGCCGCACCGTGGTAATAGTGCGTCAAGGCATTCTTAGGATCCATCGCGAGCGCTCTGCGCAATGCCGCCACCGCCTCATCGTATTGATGCAGTTCCTTCAGGACGGTGCCTAAGTCGTGCCAAGCCGCAACGAACCGAGGCGCAGTTTGGGTGATCCGCTCCAGAAGTTCCTTTGCATCGTCAAAACAATTCGCGTTGATGGCGATTCGAGCAAGCAACAGCGCTGCATTCACATCACGCGGGTTTTCTCTAACGAGCGCTTGCGCCATGGTTTCAGCTTCTCGGAAGCGCCCACTGGCGAACTTGCGCGTCGCTTCCTCAAGCTTCGCCTGATAAGGCGATAATCGGGCCGCGGCTTCAAGGCACTGGGCGGCTTCCTCACTTCGCCCAAGGCGCTGAAAAGCACCCCCTAACTTATTGAGCAAGCTTGGATTTTCTGGCTGCAAGGCCCGGGCACGCTCAAGGTGGGGCAAGGCCTCCGCAGTGCGATTCAAATTGAGGAGCACCGTTCCCAAGTCTTCATGCGCCTTCCCATGACCCGGCGCCGCCTTCACTGCGCGGCCCAGCAGCTCAGCCGCCTCCTCGAATTCGTGCTTATCAGCCAGGATCGTCCCCAGCAACGCGACAAAATTAATATCGCCTGGATCTTGGACTAACCTATCGCGACAGAGGGCTTCGGCCTCCCCACGCGCGCCGCCCCGCAGGAGATTAATCGCTCGCTCAAACACTTTTCTAGGATGTTGTTCTGCCATAGGGCTTCAGCACATTCGGGCCCATGAATTCACCGGGAGTTTGCCACAATTCCTACGAGGCCCGCACACAAAGCGCGCATTGCATTGCCTTCTGGCCGATGCCAAAGTGTCGCTGAGTTCGTCAAGAAAGACGGTGCCCTCTAGCATGCCTGTGACTGACGGACAATGAGAATGAATCCAAGGGAGCCCGCCCAATGACGGATCAAGGCGTTGCCAGAACCAACCCGTTCGACGAGACCCGACCCTATCTCTTGAGTCTCTTCATGACTCTGGTCGGTTACAGCGTCCTGGTGGCACTGCCAGCCATTAACAGCGCTTGGGTCGATCAGTTGGCTTTTACCGAGGTCCAGGTCAATCGCGTGGCCTCAGCCGATCTTTTGGGTTTGTTCCTTGGCTCCGTTG
>CAYZUV010000442.1:0-1730 GCA_964481245.1 uncultured Pseudomonadales bacterium | reverse complement strand
TTGGGCGTTGGGCGTTGGGCGTTGATCTTAGCCTCATTGAGGTCTTACCTTGGGAGCGAACATAGACTTCATGATTTGAGTCATTACGCGCGCAACCGCTTCAACTCGCAGACGGGATCGCACGGCATGCCATCGTCAGCGGGACATTGATTTCACGCGAGCCTTGGTCAGAGCGAAATCCGAATCCCAACGTTACTGCACGCGCGATGAAACGCGCGGGCGCCTCGGTCGCTCTATTCAATGTTTCGTTGACGCTTGCCCAGTCATCTGCGCACAAAGCCAGCCAATGTCGACTTTTGGCGTTCTGTCGAAATACAGAAGCCCATTGATTTCCTGCGCCACATCGGTCAGCTGCGTCCAAACGAATCCGCTGATTCGATCCGACTGATTGAGCACCTCGAGAAGCTCTGACAAGCGCGCTCTAAACTCAGCCTCGTTTTGGGGCCACTCTCCATAGGCAAAATCCTCTGACGAGGGCCGTCGAACGGGATCATAGCCGACACCCCCACACTCTGTGATTAATATCGGTAAGCCTTGAACTCGGTCCGGATGCAGAGCGCCGGCTCTAGCTCCCTCGGTATCAGCAACGCCAAGCCCGGGGTTATCAATTAATACTTCAAGTCGTTTGAGCAAATCGTTCCCGCTCTGTTGATAGAGATGTAGAGCCCAGGCTTCTCCGGCCACATGTTCCCACCCATCATTGGCAATCACAGGCCTCGATGGATCAAAGGCTTTCGTCAGGTAAAACATCGCCGTTACCCAGTCTTGTTGCTCGGTACGTGTTGCTTGGTTCCACACGCCCCAAGATTCATTGAACGGCACCCACGCCACAATGCTTGGGTGATGTTGCAGCGCGGTGAGCACTTCCATCCACTGGTGGGTCAGATCAGTTTTCAATTGGCTCGAGAAGATCCGCCCTGAGGGCATTTCCGCCCACACCATCAGCCCCAGCCGGTCCGCCCAATAATAAAAACGAGGGTCCTCTATTTTCTGGTGCTTTCGAGTGAGGTTGAACCCTAGTGCCAATGTTTGCTCAATGTCTTTAATGATCGCGGTCTCATCAGGCGGCGTGTACCAGCCATCTTCAAAGTAACCCTGATCAAGCACGCCCCGCAGGAAGCGGCGTTGACCATTCAAGTAGAAGCCATCGGCCTTGAACGAGGTGCTGCGAAGCGCGCAGTAGCTTTGCACCTCATCTGAGACTGACGAGCCCATCTGAAACGTGCACTGCACATCGTAGAGATAGGGGTCTTCCGGTGACCACAGCCTGGGATCACTGATCTCAAGGCTCAGCTTGGCCTCTCGACGACCGCTCAGCTCGACAGTCACGGCAGACTCGCACTGATTGAGACGAAGGGTGACCTGCCCCTCGGCATTCCTAGAAAGGCCCACATTGACCTGCAAAACCGAGGTTTCCAAATCAAAGCGCGTATGCAAGTGCTCGACATAAACGCTGGGCACAGCTTCCAACCAAACGGATTGCCAAAGACCAATCACCCCATCGTAATCAATAGGCCAACGGGTCTCAGCTGCTTGCTTTCCTCGGGGTACTTCCCATGTGATTGGGTCCTCGCAACGAACCACGATCCGGTTTTCGCCGGCCTTCAGGTATTGACCCACCAACATGGCAAATGGTGTGTAGCCGCCCACGTGTTGGCCGACGTGATGCCCATTGACCCAGACATCGGATCGGTAATCCGCTGCGCCGAAGGTCAACAAAACCTCCTCGC
>CAYZUV010000441.1:0-1751 GCA_964481245.1 uncultured Pseudomonadales bacterium | reverse complement strand
CTCACAGCGTGGCATTCCCGTTCCACCCCAGCCAGAAAAAAGATCCCGTGCTCCGTTACGGCGCTGCGAGAGCTCACAATCGCCACATGGCCCATTTTTGTGAGGCGGATGATCGATTCCTCGGCGTCGGCATCGTGCCGCTCGATGACCCAGCGCGGGCCATTCACGAGTTGGAAGCCGCGCTCGACTTAGGCCTTAAAGCGATTTGGGTCCCTCATCGAGCGCCAGGCGAGCATTCGCCCGGCCACATCGATTTAGAGCCCTTTTGGGCATTGCTCGCCGAAACAAGTACGCCGTTCGTCCTCCATGTGGGCGGAGCCCCCCTGCAGCTCGGAAAGGCTTGGAGCAACAATGGGCGCGCCAAAGTCAGAGACTGGATGGGCGGCGGCGAAAACGTCCGCACCAAAGACGCAGCTCTGATGCATCAACCCCCAGAAACGTTTGTCTCCATGATGGTCTTCGACGGCGTATTTGAACGCCATCCGTTATTGAGGGGCGCCGCGGTCGAGCTTGGTGCTGGCTGGGTACCCGAAATGCTACGTCGATTGGATTCAATCAGCCGCATCTACAGCCGAGTTGACGAGTCCGTTCGTTTTGAACGCCCCCCCAGCCAACAGTTGACCGAGCAGATGGGTTTCACACCCTTTCCCCATGAAGATGTGGGTCGCTTGATTAGCGAATCAAACGAAGATCTTTACCTCTTCTCGTCGGATTATCCGCACGTCGAAGGAGGTCGTGATCCTATCGGGAAGTTTGAATCAGTCTTGACCGACACGAGCGAAGTGGCCAAGACCAAGTTTTACAGCGAGAACTTTCTCAAGCTTTGGCCTAAAGCGCGCGCGGCCTAGACTTTAACGATGCGAATCCAATAGCCAGAATCCGACCGCGCTGCCTTACGAAGATCTCGAATCAGCGAGCGTTGCTCGTTTCGACCCAAAAGCGCTCGCTGATGCTGGCATGGCTTAATCCATTACTTGCCTGGTGTTTTGCCCAAGCCCGATGTCGGAAGTCAATACGACCATGAGAGTCATTACACGCTGCGCGCAAGATACGGACTGGTGTCTATACCAAAACCCCGAGCAGATCATTGAAGTTTTCAGCTCAAAGGATCTCTCCCCCGCGCTCGATGCCATCGAAGCGCAAGCCGCCGCCGGATTCACATGCCTTGGCTTCGTGCAGTATGAGAAGGCGTCGTCTCAGCAAGCGACCCCAACGCCCTTTGGCAAGACCGCGCCCAGACTGAGCTTTGGAGTGTTCACTGAGGGCACTCAGTACACGCCGCAGTTATCCGCAACTGAGGGTTTTTTGAGCGAAGGCAATCCCATCGCCTTTCGCGACTACGCAGACCAATTCTCCAGGGTCAAGTCAGCGCTTGCAGCGGGCGATGTGTACCAAATCAATCTGACGCATGAACTCACGGGCGAGTACTGGGGCGATCCGCTGTCGATCTTCTTCAAACTCTACGAAGCACAACCGACGCGGCACGCAATCTACATCGAGCATGGTGATCTCACTGTCATGTCGATGACCCCCGAAACATTCCTCACGAGACAAGGAAACACCGTTCAGATGATTCCGATGAAGGGCACTAGAGCTCGAGGCGCGACTCCGGCGCTCGATGAGGCCGCCAGAATGGACCTTGAGACATCAGCCAAAGACCGCGCCGAGAATCTCATGATCGTCGATATGGTGCGAAATGATCTTGGCCAGATTTCATCGCCCGGCTCAGTTACCACTGACCAGCTATTTCG
>CAYZUV010000440.1:0-1754 GCA_964481245.1 uncultured Pseudomonadales bacterium | reverse complement strand
ATCAAAGGCGTGCTGGATGCGTCTCTCATCGAGAGAGCCAAAGCCGCGATCTGTCGTCGTATCGAGGCAACGCAAGGGGTTTGCCCTGATCTCGCCACGGCGACGGAAGAGGATTTCAAAGGACAAAGCTATCAACCGTATTTGTTGTATGACGACCCCGTGTTTGTAGACATTCTGATGCAGGACGCGCCGCTTGCTTTAATCACACACCTTTTGGGCGAGAGTGCGCGGCTTTCCAGCATCGGGTGTCACTTCAAAGGCCCGGGTGGCGATCCGCTACTTCTTCATAGCGATAATGGCAACGGCATGCCGGCGCCCTTCCCGGCTTACGCTCAGGTTGCAAACATCAACTACGCACTGACCCCCTACAGCAAGGCGGCCGGTGCGCTCGCTATGGTGCCAGGCAGCCATCATCTCGCTCGGCATCCAACCCCGCTTGAGACTCAGCTTCACGGGGATAAGGCCAACAAACAAGCCATCTCAATGGACATCGACCCGGGAGATGCCGTCATTTGGCACGGTAATACCTGGCATGGTTCATTTCGACGAGAAACCCCAGGGATTCGCATGAACCTAGCGGTGTATTTCTCGAGACAATATATAGCCCCCCAAGAGCATCATCCTGAGGCTGATAGAGATCAACTGGTCGCTCAGTATGCGTCACACCCGCGTCTGGCCCGGATTCTGGGTGGAAAACAACCCTACGGATGGCAGGTGGAGGGTCCTGATTACAAAAAGATGGGTCAAAATCCAACCGGCTTATTCGATTAATTAAACAGTGCTTAGGGCCACAAGGGCTAGCAAACGCCGTCCGCAGGTTAATGACCCACAGCACGGGCATCGGTGGCCTGTCCCGCATTGGATAAGGCGATTTAACAACCTACCGTTTTCAACCATTTAGGTCTCAGCCATCGCAGAGAGGCCAGAGAGCGTCGCCAAAGGCGGCAAGCACACAACCGGAGAACATCATGAAAGTAGGCATTATCCCCATCAACATCGGCGCCGAAAGCGGCGAACAAATGATTCAATTGGCCCAGCTAGCCGAGTCACTCGGCTATGAATCTGCTTGGACCTTTGAGCACGTCATCGTGCCGCTGGATTACGCCTCTAAATACCCCTACAACGCCACCGGCAAAATGGGCGCGGCACCGGAGACCCCGTTCGTTGACCCTCTAATTGCCCTCACAGCCATTGCCAGCGCGACCAAAACTCTGCGTTTGGGCACTGGGGTGAATATTCTCTCGCAGGTCAACCCGATCTATATGGCGAAGCAAGCCGCGAGCCTGGACTTCATCTCTAACGGCCGGTTTATGTTGGGCGTTGGCATCGGCTGGCTCAGAGAGGAATTCGAGGCGCTGGGCGTACCCTTTGAAAAGCGAGGTGCGCGATTCGATGATTACGTCGAGGGGATGCGCAAAATTTGGTCTGGAGACGTGGTCGAACACCAAAGCGAATTCATTCATTGGTCCGGATTTAAGAGTTACCCCCTCCCGATTCAGAACCCGTTTCCTGTGGTGATGGGCGGCATCCAGGGCAAAATCTTTGAGCGGATTGCCAAATACGGAAACGGCTGGTTCGCGCCAGAGGGTCACCCAGAGGCCTTGAGAGGCCACCTTGAGACGCTGCGCGTTGCTTGCGAGCAACACAAGCGAGACTTCGCTGATATTGAGATCACTTGCATGTGGACCGGCAAAGGCGGCAAAGAATCGCTCGAAGCGCTCGAGGCGGTGGGCGTCCATCGCGTGGTGGTGCCT
>CAYZUV010000439.1:0-1790 GCA_964481245.1 uncultured Pseudomonadales bacterium | reverse complement strand
GACAGGCAATGTTTAGTCTTGGAATTGGGCTCGCAAGTAAAAATCTAAAGGGCGATGT
The DNA here is from genome assembly GCA_964481245.1 of uncultured Pseudomonadales bacterium. Classification (GTDB taxonomy): domain Bacteria; phylum Pseudomonadota; class Gammaproteobacteria; order Pseudomonadales; family Azotimanducaceae; genus UBA9926. The sequence continues at coordinate 1,732 of CAYZUV010000439.1, read as the reverse complement.
GCTCGATGTGTTCTACCCTTTGGTGCAACTTGATCCCTCGAAAGTGCTCGCCGACGCGTTAACACTCGAGCATCCAGCGCTCGCCACAGCCGATTTCGTCGAAGTCAGTCTAGACGCCTTAGAAGCGCACTCAGTCCATCTGCCAGAACTCGCGTCTATTGAAGCGCTGGTATCGAAAACAACCAGTCAACGACCGGTGTCGCTGTTGGTGACACTACTGGCCGAAGACACAGCAGTTCGGTCCACACCGGGTGCCTATTTGAAGCTGCATCTGCTGTCGCTGCGTATGGTGCGGCCAAATTCAATGAACCTTGAAGGAATCTACGCCAATCTGCCCAATGTCGCCTGGAGCTCTGAGGGACCTATCGACCTCTCGGAACTGCCCGAACGACAGTTGAAGGCACGGCTCGAAGGTCGAACGCTAGATATTCTCAGCGTGGACAAGTTCCCCAAGATGACCAATTACGTGGTGCCCACTGGCGTGCGCATTGCCGATGCGGCTCGGGTCCGCCTGGGCGCCTACATGGGCGATGGCACCACCGTTATGCACGAGGGTTTCATCAACTTTAATGCGGGCGCCGAAGGTCCCAACATGGTCGAAGGCCGAATCTCTCAGGGCGTTTTCGTTGCCAAAGGCTCTGATCTTGGCGGTAGTGCATCCACCGCTGGGACACTGTCTGGAGGCGGAAATCTCGTGATCTCTATCGGTGAAGACTGCTTGATCAGCGCTAACGCGGGCACCGGGATTTCCTTAGGCGACCGATGCACGATTGAGGCCGGGCTCTACATCACACCCGGTACCGTGATCGAGGTGTTGGATGACACCCTAGCGCCGGTCAAAAAAGTCAAAGCCCGGGAGCTCAATGGACAAAGCGACTTGCTCTTTATCCGTCATTCTCAGACGGGTCAGGTCCAATGTCGAACAAACAAAAAAGCCATCGCGCTTAACGATATGCTTCACAGCCAAAACTAGGCACCAACGATCTACAAACCCAGGCAAACTCAGCCAGACTGATGGAGAACCAGCGAATGCCGGACCCCATGACTCGGCAACCTCTGCTAGAGCTTACCCGCCACTTGATCGAGCGACCGTCCGTTTCGCCCAACGACGAGGGCTGTCAGGAGATCCTCTTTGACCAGCTAAGCGGCGAGGGGTTTGAACGACAGCAACTGGATTTCGAAGATGTCCGCAATTTATGGGCGATCAAACGAGGTACCCATCCGGGCCCCACGCTCATTTTTGCAGGCCACACTGACGTCGTTCCGCCAGGCCCTCTAACCGAGTGGACCCACGATCCTTTCAAGTTGACGGTCGTAGACGACATTATTTATGGGCGAGGCGCAGCGGATATGAAGGGCGCACTGGCCGCCATGACCATTGCCGCAAAAACGTTTTTAACTGACTACCCGGAATTTAATGGCTCGCTGGGATTTTTGATCACAAGCGATGAAGAAGCCGTTGCAACACATGGGACGAAGCTCGCCATCAAGGCGCTGGTCGATTCGGGCATCAAAGTCGATTACGCCATCGTTGGTGAACCCTCAAGCAGCGAAGTCTTGGGCGACACGATCCGCGTCGGACGACGAGGCTCTCTGAATGGTCGCTTGCGGGTCAAAGGACAACAAGGCCATGTGGCCTACCCAGAGAGCGTAGTGAACCCGATCCACCTCGCAGCCAAAGCACTTTCGGATCTGTGTGATCGACCCTTAGATGAAGGCCATGGCGCCTTCC
>CAYZUV010000438.1:0-1793 GCA_964481245.1 uncultured Pseudomonadales bacterium | reverse complement strand
TCTCTGGAAATTTATGTCGATGCACAGGTTATCGACCAATTCTCGATGCCGCGGACGAAGCAGCCAAGGCGCCCGCAATTGCGCGAACGCTATCAAGCGGTATGGTTATCAATGCTGCTTCAAGCCAAGACGATCCCGACGGCGCGGTCATGCCGAGTTATTTTCGACCCCGTACGTTATCGACGCTGTCAAAGCTACTGCGAGCCAACCCCGATGCGGTTCTGATGGCGGGCGGTACTGATCGAATGTTGGGTGTCACCCAACGAGGCGAATCGCTGCCGATTATTATTTCCACGCGTGATGTCGAGGAGATGAACGTGCTCAAAGTGGACGCCGCTAAAGGCGAGATTTGCTTGGGAGCGTCCCTGACATTTTCTGACCTTGAATATTCACTCGCAGAGGTTTGGCCTGCCTTATCCGACTTTTTGAAACGTATTGGATCGCCGCAAATCCGGAACCGCGGCACGCTGGGCGGTAACTTAGGAACCGCATCACCGATTGGCGACTGTTTGCCTATCTTGCTGGCCATGGATGCCTCGCTGATGACGCAAACGGCGTCGGGCACGCAGCGAGTGCTTCCGATGAGCAGTTTCGTCACCGGCTATCGGCAAACAAACCTCGAACCCGGAGAAGTGATTGTCAGCATTGAAATGCAAGGGTTGAGCGACGTTCAGTATTTCAGGAAGGTTACGAAGCGCTACGAAGATGATATTTCTGCGGTAAGCGCGGCGTTTAGATGGCGTTTTGTTGGTGGGCGCTTTGGCCTTGCTCGGGTTGCCTATGGTGGCGTTGCCGATCGCCCGGTTCGATTGAGCTCAGTCGAGCAACGTCTGGCAGACCAAGCGCTCAACCGCGAACTGATCGAAGAGGTCGTGGATCTTGCAATGAGGGCAGTAAGCCCATTGTCGGATGTAAGAGCATCGGCCGAATACCGTCGTCAAATGGTCGGCGCCTTATTAAGACAAAGTCTAGAGCAGTGCCTAGAACGTGAGGGTGCGATCATTGGCTGAAAGCACATCAGACGTGTCTATAGCGGAAGCCCACGAGTCGGGTCTGCTCCACGCCACGGGGCGGGCCCTCTATGTGGACGATTTGCCGCTGCCCAAAGATGCCTTGTTTATTGCAGTGAAGGGATCAGACATCACGTGTGGGCGTCTTTCAGGTCTGGATTTGGAGGCTGTTCGCGCGTCCGAGGGCGTGGTTTGTGTCATCACCGCGAGTGATATCCCAGGGAGTAATGATGTTTCCCCGATCTATGAAGGTGACCTTTTGTTTGCCAATGACGTGATCAGCTTTCACGATCAGCCCATTTTCGCTGTAGCGGCGAAGACGCAAGCGCAAGCAGATGCTGCAATCGTAAAAGCGCGACTCGACTACATTGAGGAAAGCCCTGTACTCGATTGCGCCGGCGCGCGGCAAAAAGGTGCGCACCTGAGACCGCCCCGGGCGTTTAGAGTTGGAGAGCCAGAAACCACCCTTAATGAGGCCTCGATCAGGTGTGAGGAATCACTCCTCATTCGGGGCCAAGAGCATTTTTATCTCGAAGGGCAGGTCGCGCTTGCTCTCCCCATCGAAGGGGAAGGCATTGAGGTTTGGACTTCAAGTCAACATCCAACCGAGGTGCAGCACCTGGTGGCGAGCGTGCTGAACCTGCCATTTCATCGAGTCACGGTCCAGGTTCGCAGAATGGGCGGTGCGTTCGGGGGTAAAGAGTCTCAAGCAGCCGCTTTGGCGGCCGTTGCGGGGCTTGCGGCCATGATCACCGGCCGCGCCGTGAAATACCGAATGCGGCG
>CAYZUV010000437.1:0-1795 GCA_964481245.1 uncultured Pseudomonadales bacterium | reverse complement strand
GTGGAGCGGCGCGATGTTGTCGACCACCAGCTTGGCTTGCTCGAGCGTAATGCCTATCACTTGATCGCCCACGTCGTAGTCGTGAAGATCTTCGATGATCACCATGTTGCCGCCCGTTTCTCGGTTGTAGCCAGCGAAATAACAGGCCGTCTTGGGTGTATCGAGATGCTCAGCGATATGATTGAAAAACAGAACCTCGCGTTCATACATTCGAGTGTTGTTGCCGATGGCACGATTTTCAGGCGACCGATGGGCGAATTTAATGACGACCGAGTCTGGTGCGCTACAGGCATTTGCATAGGTTAGGTGGCAACGAACCACTTCACCCACCACGCCGACAACGTCCCCAACGGGTTCGACGCAAATACTCTCGACCATGTTGTGCTGATCGATGAGTTCAATCAATTGAAATCGCTCGTTGAACCACTCTGCTTTGAGCGTCTCGGGCGCTTCTGGAAAAGTTGCTTGGGTCATTGGGGCAATTCCTGGTGGCTTTCGCTGAGTGGGTTAATACTTCCTGGCCGGATGTGCCTCGCTTGCTGCAATGAGGATATTAATTAATGTGGGAAGCCGTCGCTTATTGACGCAAGCGCCTCGGCTGGGCGTGTAATGACAGATGCGACATGCCAATTCATTGATCTAGCATCGCGGGGCAAGCGCGCTGTCACTGGGCTCAGGCAGCCTTGAGAGACGGATGATCATGGAGTGATGCATCTAATCCCCGTCCCATCAAGTCAATAAAATTATCCCGATAAAAGCGCTGCAATGCAGCATCATCGGTGCCCTCAAGGTTATCTTCGAATCGTTTAACCGGATTTCGGCCACCCTCCACATGCGGGAAGTCAGATGAAAAGAGCAGCATGTCAGGGCTCGATTCACGGAGGATCCACCCGGTCGGCTCGTGACAATAAGGGGTGACCCGCAGTTGCCTTTTGGCTAGGTCGCTCGGCCGCATGGACAACGCTTGCAATCGCGCTTCACCCTTTCGAAAGGCCTCAAACCCTGCGTCCATATAGCGTAGCCAACTGGGTAGCCATGACGCACCCAACTCAATGACGCCAAACTTCAGGTTTGGGAATCGGTCAAACACACCGTCGAAAATGAGCGCCGTCATGGTTTGCCAGATTGACAGCGGAATGGCCATGTAGCTAAGGCCGGTGAAATTTTCATCGCCGCCATGGAAGTCTCTAACCTTTTCGCCCCCCGTTTCGGTGTAGGCCATGCTCATTTTCTCTTCGCCGCCCACATGAAAGAGGATCGGGATGCCAGCTTCCTCTGCCGTGGCCCAGAGCCGGTCAAAGCCGAGATGACTTGGGCTGTGGTGTTTTGGGCAAGCGGAAGGGATGACCAGGCCTTTGCAGCCGAGTTCGAGCGCCTCTGTGGCTATGGGGGCGGCCGCATCCACATCTGAGAGCGGCACATAACCGGTTGCTAGGAGCCTTCGGTCTACCGAGCAGAAATCTGCATTCATGCGGTTATGAGCCCGAGCGGCCTCTTGGGCGAGTTTCAGATTTTTCTCATCCAAGCCGAAGTTGCCGAGGGCAGCGGTAGTAAACACGAGCTGGCTCGTGAAGCCAAGATAATCAAGCGTTTTTGGCCGGTCCTCCGATCGAAAGGCCCCGAGTGCCAGGTGATTTTTCCGCAGCATGATTTCTGATTCGTCACCTGCCCGAAAGTCAGGGTCGTCTTGCTTTGCTTCCGCTTTAGCGAGGTCTGTGGTGACCGTCACGGCTTTGTTGGCGGTCTCGATGAAGTCATCAACGTAGCTGGATGCCAGGTACTCGAGAATTTTGTT
>CAYZUV010000436.1:0-1806 GCA_964481245.1 uncultured Pseudomonadales bacterium | reverse complement strand
CGCGCGACGAGTCATCCGCCATCATCATCGCCTGCACCAATTGCCCACGCAATTCGGCAGCTAAGCCATCGGTGGGAGACAAAGGCTTCATTTCTTCCGGATCTTCTATGAGATCAAACACCTGCTCCTCACCTTTAGAATTGACGGAATAGCGATATTGAGGCGTCACTAGCGTTCGCGTCCTTGCAGGAATCGGCGTCAATGACGCGGTCACGATCGGCAAGTCGTCCTCAATCAACACGTGGTCCCGAATGGCGCTTTGATGATCGAGCGTTTCTCGCAAACTGTGCCCTTGCATACCATCAAACGCCTTGAGCCCCGCGAGATCCAGAAGCGTCGGCGCCAAATCGAGCGTTGTGGCAAGCGCATCCGTTCGACCTGCAGCCAAACCTGGACAACGGATAGCGAGCGGTACCTGGAGCGTCCCTCGATAATGCATAAAGCCCTTGAGGAAAAGGCCGTGCTCACCCATCATGTCGCCGTGATCGGAAGTAAAGACAATTAACGTGTGATCGAGCAATCCGCCCTCACGCAAGGCTGTCATGAGTCGGCCCACCCCCTCGTCGATCATGCTGATCATGCCGTAGGTCGCCGCAATGGCTTCGCCAAGTAGCGCATCGCTACCATAGCCACAGGGCGCAACCCAATTGCGCTGATCTTTCGGGTGAATGCTAGCGAAGTGACGCAGATGCGCTGGGGCGCCCTCCAACTTATCATGGCGCGATTCTGGGAGTGGCATGTCCTCTGGTCGATACATGTCAAAAAAACGACCTGGCGGTGTCATCGGGTGATGAGGATCAGGATAAGAGCACCAGGCGAAAAAAGGTTGCTTGCGCGCGCTCTGCGAACGAATGAACTCAAGGGTTCGCTCAGTCACGTAATGCGTTGAGTGCCACGCCTCTGGATAAGGCGGCCGATAGATCTGACGCCAGTTCTGACTGCGATCAGAGCCTCCCATGTCGGTGTCCTGATCGATGTACAGTATCGACGGATCACCGCCTTGATCGACCGCCCACTGCAAGTGATGTCCGGATAGACAAGCACCGTGATCGATCGATAACTCAATGTGGTCGAACCCGTAAAAATCTATTGGATCCTCGGGCCGAGACCGAAGATACCGCTCGCCGTCCTCAACCGTATCCCAGCCTTCTGCGAAGGGCGATCGGCTAGACCCTTGGCCTCGGTAGGCAAGAACTGCGTTTCGGCTCATACCGTGCTGAAGGTGCGACTTCCCCAGCAACCCGGTGGCGTAACCTGCCGCCTTAAACTGCCTTGCAACTGTGTTGACGTTCCAGTCTAGCGACCGGTCATTGAAGACAACGCCATGGGCAGACGGCAAACGGCCGGTCAACATCGTCGCTCGATTTGGCATGCAGACAGGATTGGAGACCCAGGCATTGTCAAAAACCATGGCTTCTGCAGCGAACGCGTCCAGATGGGGTGTCGCGACGACTTTGTTCCCCATAAAGCCAACGTCTTTAGCTCGATGCTGATCGGTAACAATAAACAGCACATTCATTGGCGTTTCCCGCATGGCTAACCCTCCCTTGTCAGACCCTAGCGCCAGTCGCCCTGCCCCAGCCAAATGAGCCAAATGAGCCCAACCACCCGTGGGTCATCAGGCCAGCAGCTCGGTCAGCGCAGACGACAAGTTCTCGATATCCGCCGCGCTCGTGTAATGCACAAAGCTGAGACGCAACACCCCAAACTCGCGATCGATACCCATGGCATCAAGCACTCGACCACCATAGAAATCACCGCCCCCGGCAATGATGCCTCGCACGGCAAGATCTTCAGCCAGCGCCA
>CAYZUV010000435.1:0-1811 GCA_964481245.1 uncultured Pseudomonadales bacterium | reverse complement strand
ATTTTGGTTGCTGGGGGTACCGGACTCGCGGCCGTCTATCAAATCGCTCGCGATTTTAAAGACGCGGTTATTTTCGTGGGTGCTCGGAGCCGAGATCGTCTTTATTTTCTTGATGAATGCCAAAAGATAGCTGAAGTTCACGTTGCCACAGACGATGGCAGCGAAGGGTTTCACGGACGCGTGACGGACTGCCTCCAGTCTTTCCTTGAGACCCAGCCCCAGGAAAGACTCGCTGCGATGCGCTTTTATAACTGCGGGCCCGAACCCATGGTGCACGCAGCCGTTGCCGTGCAATCAACGTTCGCCTCAAAGGCGCAAATCTTCAGCGCCATTGATTACGAAACCAAATGCGGTGTTGGCATTTGCGGCGCTTGCGCCACGCCCGACGGCTTAAGGCTCTGTGTCGATGGCCCATTCCTCAACCCACCTGCTTAATAGGCGCCTTTGCCCCAAGCGCTGTGGCACCCAGTCATGACGCCTAGGATTGCGTTGGCCTCCTTGGTCATGCTTTTGGCCTGGTTACTTTCGGGTCTTTTTATTTTCGAAATTTCGCTGCATGCCCTACTCCTAACTGCACTGGCGGCGCTTGCTCTGCTGGGTAGGGGCCTCGGCGTGAGCGGTGCCGCGCTTCGGCAGGGTATGTTCAAAGGTGTTCAGGAAGCGATCCCCGCACTCGCGATCTTCCTCATGATCGGCGTGCTGATGGCGAGCTTCATGCTCAGCGGCACCGTCGCGAGTTTGCTCTATTACGGGCTCAAGCTTTTAACGCCTTCGTTGTTCGTGCCGGCTACGCTCGTTTTAACCGCCCTTATGGCGAGCGCCACGGGCACCTCCTGGGGCACGGTTGCAACGCTCGGAGTCGCTCTGGTAGGACTCGGCGAGTTGATGGGCATGCCCTCGACGCTCGTGGCCGGCGCCGCGATCTCGGGCGCAAGTTTTGGCGACAAAATGTCGCCCATCTCCGACACCACCAATTTGGCGGCGCTCTCCACCCAGACCGACCTTTATCGACATATTCACAGCATGGCCCTGACCACCGGCCCGGCACTTTTGATTGCAGCGCTCGTTTTCGCCTTTTTGGGGTCAGATTATGGTGCTGAAAGCCAGCCACTCACGGCCTTGACCTCACTTGAGAACGCACTTCGCTCACAGTTTGATGTGTCTTGGCTCACCTTGACCCCGATTGCGCTCATGATTTATCTCGCCGTCAAGCGTGTGCCCGCCGAAGTGACCATGCTGATGACCAGTCTCTTTGCCCTGGTCCTCGCCATCACACTGCAGGACGTCAGCCTGACCAAGGCCATGAACGCCGTCTACGAGGGCGCGACCTTCGCGACAGGCGATGCAAATCTTGATCGTCTCTTGAGCCGCGGCGGTATGGCATCCATGGCTTGGACGCTCACGCTGGCCCTGATTGCCGTGGCCATGGGCGGTGTCCTGCAAGCTTTGGGGTTATTCGAAGCGTTGATCTCTGGCCTGCTCAGCAAAATTCAGTCGCGTGGGGCCTTGGTTAGCGCGTCAACCCTCGGCGCGACGATGGGCAATGCCATGCTCACCGAACCTTATATTGTGATCATCCTGACCGGCCAACTATTCAAATCAGCTTTCACCAATATTCGAGTCGATTCCGAGCTTTTGTCCCGCAGCATTGAGGAGGGCAGCACGCTGACCGCAGCCCTCATCCCCTGGACGACCACTGGCATTTTTTACGCCGCAACCTTGGATCTCGCTGTGACCGATTACGCGCCCTACGCCATCCTCAACTGGTTGAACCCTCTCATAGGTATCGCCTTCGCATGGCTCGGCTGGGG
>CAYZUV010000434.1:0-1816 GCA_964481245.1 uncultured Pseudomonadales bacterium | reverse complement strand
TTGCTGCCAAATTGTTCAATTTCGACGACTTCGGCTTGAGCAGATTGCTCTTCGAGTTCAACTTTCTTGCGCACGATACGGATCACTTTGGCGCTGGCGAGATCGGAAGACCCAGCGGGCAAGATTTGCAGTTGAACCGTGGTGTCTCGTTTCCCCCGGATTAATTGCACAACATCGTCGACTCGCCAGCCGATGATGTCGACGAGTTCTTCATCTTCTTGGCCGACGGCAATGATTCTGTCATTCGGTTTAAGCTGCTTCGATTTTTCTGCAGGGCCAGCAGGCACCAAGCTCACGACCTTGGTGTATTCGTCTTCAGTCTGTAATAAGGCGCCGATACCCTCCAGGGAAAGGCTCATATTAATGTTGAAATTCTCGGAAGTGATGGGTGAAAAGTACTGCGTGTGTGGGTCGTACGTCTTTGTCAGAGCGTTCATGAACAGCTGATAGACATCGTCAGCATTGGTTTTCTGCAACCGGTTTAGGCGGCTGCTGTACCGCTTGTCCAAGAGCGTTTGGATATCCTCGAGTGGTTTGCCAGCCAACTTGAGATTAAGCACATCATTCTTGATGCGCTTCCGCCATAGTTCATCGAGTTCCGTTTCTGTGGCGGCAAATGGTTGCTCGGTGCGATCAAGCTCCAGCGACTCAGCGATGCTGAAATCGAATTGATCAACGCCTTCCCGGAGTCGCGCCACCACCCAAGCAAATCGAGCAGTGACTTTGGCCTGATATCGATTGAAAATGGCGAAGGCGGGTGCAAGGTCGGACCTTCTCAGGGCATTATCAAGTTCGAATCGATAGGTCGACAGCGCGTCCAAGTCGGATTGTGTGAAATAACTTTTCGAAGGGTCCAGGTCGTCGATGTAACCGTCAAAAACCTCGCCTGAGACCTCATCATCAAGCACTTGGTCAACATAATGTTGTTCTCTCAGGGCATCTAGAATATTTTTTGTGGTGCGCTCTTGAATCTCGGTTGGTGAAAGTAAGGTATCACTTGCGGGGTCGAGCGTGGGGATGGCGTTAGTCAGGCTCGTAAAGGTGAGTGCCCAAGTGAGTCCGGCCAATCGAACCAAGGTCAGCAGATTCGTGAACCGTGCGCCATGATTCAGGGGCTGATTCGCTCCAACCCATATCTTTCGCCAGCACCGAGGGGCTGTGCCTATGTGAAGAGCAGAATTCGATCGTCCGCTTAAAGCGTCTATTCGGCCCTTGATGTTGTGCTGGGTCTCTACCACGTTCCAAACCTTCTTTTGACTGTCAGAGTATCGGTGTATTCGAGGATACAAGAATTCGTTGAACAAGCGTATCCGCAGGGGTTGTTCATAGTGGAGCTATCAGATGGGTTGATCAATGCTCTTAATTTTTAACTTAATCTTTAACTCAATCCGTATTAGGCAGGTCGTTCCGATGCCGCGTTAGCCAGTTCAAGTGAATTGGCGCGTTATCAGCGCTGGCCTTGAGCTAGATCCTGCGAAACATCGAGAACTGCAACTGACTCTCCGTCCGAAATGATTCCCGAATTCGGTTCTCGAAAGGATATCCAATGACATGGATGCCCTCGGCAGGGCCCTCAGTCGATAGTATTTTCGCTCGTCTCAATCAGCCAATGGACCGCCTAGATTCTCTAAAGTTCCCATGATGCCACTGACGTCGCGCTTCGTATGCGATAATCCGGGGTTTGGTGCGGAGTATTGCTGATGCGTTGGATTGGGTTAAGTTTGATTCTTGGTGCTGTGTTGAATGTTGCTGCTCCCTTGGCTTGGTCGGAGGAAGGTGAAGTGGCTCAAACAGATGAAACGTTAACCAAAGGTCG
>CAYZUV010000433.1:0-1817 GCA_964481245.1 uncultured Pseudomonadales bacterium | reverse complement strand
GCCCGGCTTGCGATGGTGGGTTCTCGTTGAAGGGCGGCGGCGATGTTGGGTAATGGGCCAATGCCAATGACCGTCACGGGCTCGGCGGCATCCAAGATCACCTGACAGATCGCGCCGACGCCATCCGAGTAGATCGTGCCCGGGTAATCGGTCAGGGCATAGTCGCCAAGCCACGCACTGTGGGTTTCAGCTGCGTGATCGAGAGCGAGACCCATGCCAATGGGAATGTCGGTTCGGTTTGCAATCTCAAGAAGTTTAGCAACGAGTCGCGCTCGATAGGTGGTGTCACCTGTGGTGGTCGTGATCAATCGAATATCTAATTCAGGACATTTGAGAGCAAACACCAGCGCCCAAACATCGTCGACGTCAAGACCGATATCGGTATCAAGAATGACGGGGATAGTCATGAAATTGAATTTCGCATTGGCCACAGCTTACCCAGTCCTGTTTTTAAACCCAAACAGGGGGTGATGCCGACTGAGCCAGCGCTCGGGCGCCAGGCTCAAGTCCAAAGCCCTGAGAGCGGGAGGTTGATTGGAGGCCAGCAGCCCAAGCCTGAGGTTCATATTGATATGGACGGGCTCCATCAGAAGCTGGTGTCTTTGCTGGCGTCGTTATCGCCTTAAAGGGTCATGGTCCGACTGGGGGACACCTAATGGATCAATCCCAACCTTGCACTTGAAGATCGCCTGCGCGCTGGCTTCACATGACGCAGCCTCGATCAGACGCGGCTGGTCAGGGCAGAGATCCCATCAACGATTTGATCCCAGGTTTCCGGCGGCAAATCGTGGCCCATTCCCTCAATGAGCATCAGCGTCGCGCCAGGGATATTCTCTTGGGTGTCGATCCCGCCAGTCACTGGCACCAGCGGGTCAGCACTGCCGTGGATGACCAGGGTGGGTATCTTGAGCTTATTCAAGCCGGGTCGTCGATCGCCATGGGCTACGACAGCGGCCATTTGGCGAGCAACACCGTCAGGATAGAACGCGCGCTCAAATGAAGCCTTAGCTTTGGCGCGTGTTCGGGATTCATCCCTCGGAAAGCCTGGACTTCCGATGACGTTAGCTACAGCCACCGCACGATCCATGGCTTGGTCAACATTATTTGCGCGCTCGGAAGTCAGGGCCGCCATCGCCTCCGGGCTCGCCGGCGGCAGGCCCGGATTGCCCGTTGTTGACATAATGGAAGTGAGCGTCTTCACCCTGTCTGGAAACAGGATGGCCATAGTCTGAACAATCATGCCCCCGAGCGATGCGCCGCAAACATGCGCGCGCTCAATGCCGAGCGCGGTCAGCAAGCTCATGCCATCGGCTGCCATGTCGTCGAGTGAATAGGCGATATCAGGCTGCCGTCCTGCCATCATGTCTGCAACCAGTGCGCCCATGTCCGGGACACCGTGGTCATGAAAATAACTTGAGAGGCCCACGTCGCGATTGTCGTAACGAATCACGTAGTGACCTCGATCGGCCAGTCGGGCACAAAAGTCATCGTCCCAGGCGGTCATCTGAGCGCCGAGGCCCATGACCAGCAGCAAGGCTGGGTCCGCTTTTTCGCCGAAGGTGTCATAGGTGATGGTGATGTCGTTGGCAGTCACTTGCATGGGAGGGCTCCTCGGCTCGATTGGGGCTGTGTCTGGGGTCGTGCACCACTAGACGCTTCGCAGACGTGTCGTGTGATCCGATGATAACGATATTTTGGCGTTCGGGTAGTGAGTGTGCCTCGTCAACCCGATGAGATCCGCAATGCGAGATACCCAAGGACTCGTTTTCGGCCCCAGGTATCCGGATTGCTGTGAGTTGCGGCATGGACTTAGAATC
>CAYZUV010000432.1:0-1824 GCA_964481245.1 uncultured Pseudomonadales bacterium | reverse complement strand
CCGATCGACCGTGTGTGAGCGGGTTCCCGCACTTGGACGGAACTGGCCGTTGCAACTCCCGATTCGCTCTGATGAAAATCAAGGCACGCAGACTCCCAAGGCAACTCGAGTGCAGCCATCAGTGATCGAGCATTGGGCTCAAGGTCTCGGGCAACATCCTCGTAAGCCACATCGATGATGCGGCCGGGGAACGCTTCACGAAAATAGGCCATGAGTTCCCGATACCGGACGTGATGCCGCGCCATTTCTTCTTGATCATATGAGTGCAAATACGCGTCGGCAAAAAGTTGTTTGAAGCTCGCAAAACACGCGTCCATGGGCCCCCTGACGAGGTGAACGATGTGAGCGTTGGGTAGCGCGGCGAGAATCAAGGGGATGTTGAGGTAGTTGATCGGCAACTTATCGACGAAGCGAGGCTTCTTGCTTCGATGTTTGGTGGTAGAGGCCAAATAGAGCTCGCCGATTTTTTTTAGGTCGGCGGTCTTAGCAGCCTCGAACATTGCTGTTGAAAATCGTCGGGGGTCGGCGTGTTGGGTCACTCTTCTGACAGCGAGCCCGAATTGCTGTAACTCGCCGGCTGAGTGAACCGCTGAGTGACTGGTGATGATCCGCTCGATCAGCGTGGTGCCGGTTCGCGGTTGTCCCAGCACAAAGATCGGCGCAGCGTCCGTTGCACCAGGTGGCTGATTAGAGAGCCATTCGGCGTCAAAGTTGCGTTTGATGGTTTCAAACATTTCGATTTCAGCCGGTTCGTCGTATTCGACTGTCTCTCTGCGCACGGCAGCGCCTGCGGAAAAAGCGTCAAAGGCAGCATTCCAGTCTTTAAGGTCCTCGCATTCCTTGCCGATGGCGTAGTGCAGAAAACCCTGACCCCGTTTCGATTGCTGCCCTCTTTTAAGCAGCGCCCGCATTTCGTTAATGTGGGTGTGATTACTTGCTTTGACCGCGCTCGAAAGACCCCAATGACATTGCGCGCTGGTCGGCTCGAGTTTGAGCGCTGCTTTAAAGTGGTCCACGGCCTCATCAATTCGGCCCATAAATACTCGAGCGTTGGCGAGATTCATTAGCGCTGAAGCGCTGTTGGGCGCCAACGCGTGGGCGTTTTCAAAAAATTTTTCGGCGGCTTCGTATTCTCCCAGTTGGTTGAACACGGTGCCCACCATCTCAATGACTAATGGGTCGCGGGGCTCGATGCGCCTGACCTCTTTAAGCGCAGCCTCTGCGAGGGCGAGTCGGCCTTCGCTTGCGTTGAGCTTCGCCAGGTGAACCCACGCCGGTGCGTGATTCGCATCAAGCTTGACGACGGATTTAAACGCTTCGTGGGCAACCTGACGTTGATTGCCCTCAAGCGCAACGAGGCCCACGAGAAAATGTGCGGGCACGAATTCAGGATCACTGTCCAGCGCAGCCTTACAAGCGGCACCCGCCCTGGCAAGATCGCCACGATTGAGTGCGGCAAAGCCTTCGGTTAGATCGATGGGTGGCTGTCCCATAAAAATCACCCTTCATGGATGTTGATCAGTATGCGTGGAGCGCCGGTAAAGTGCCACGATTGGATAATCCGCGTTCAGTGCTGGCCGATAGAGCGTTTTGAATCGGTGTCAGCGCGTTCGACGCAAACTTATTAGCTATCTAGCTCGTGACCGTAAGGAGGGTCGCGCTCAGCCCCCACAGGATATAGATCGCCACGCTGCAAAGAAGGAGCCCAAAGAACAAATCGATCCTCCCGGTGTGACGTTGAAGACGTGCGGCGATCTGTTCCGAGCTCACTAAGCGCGCAATAAGCAGGTACCAGAGCGCATCGTTCGCGCCAGCGAGGGATGC
>CAYZUV010000431.1:0-1825 GCA_964481245.1 uncultured Pseudomonadales bacterium | reverse complement strand
TTGAAAGTTGGCGGCAACGCCAATCGCTTCGATGATGCCATGATCGCCTAAAACGTGCTGGGCGCGATCACGAGCGGTGCTCAAGGCGAGATCGTCTCGGGTCATGAATGCATCGGCCAGATCAATCAACACTTGAGCATGAGGAATCGCCTCTAGCCCTTCGGCTTTACCCGTCCGAATACCCAGCAAATCAACATTAAGGTTAGATTGAGTGACGCTTACCCGAAGCATCGAGGCGTGGGAGCTGGTTCAGTACAGACACTGGTTCAGGGCCGACACCCGCCCGGCAATCAGCTCCATTTGCATTCGGCTCAGTTGTCGATTTGGCGGCTGAATCATTTCCGCCATACCTGCAAGAGAGAGATACATGACAGACGAAAGATTTTGCCAGGCTCGGACGGCGCCCGGCACTGCCGACAGAGCGCGGAGGACGTTCGCGCCTCGATTGCCTGGCCAGAGATCTGCCTCTGCAGGCTGGACTTGGTCCCTGGGAATCATTGGGACCCAGCTGGTCTCAGATTCTAGAAGAGCCGGCAAATAGCCATCGGGCTTACCAGCGACTGGATCTGGCCACCCGAGCTCCGGCAGTGCCAGCCCTCGGTAGAACTCATCGATACTGAATTGGCAAACTACAATACCGAGCAACTCAACGTAGGCATAAATCGGCCCCAGGCTGTCCTCAAGACGCTCGATGTCAGACGGTCCGATTCTATTTTGATCATTCACGATGCGATGAACCATCACTTCGATGTCACGTGGCAGGTCGGTGCAACAACTGTGTTGCTCATCGAGTGAACGTGCAGAGAGGTGGTCCTTGAACGCGGTGCAGGCCTGGCACTGGGTAGCTTGACGGGTGGCCCGCGCGATCTCGATGCGGGTGGCGCCGGTGAGCCATTGGCCTGGCTGGCTCAACCATACGCGATAGGCCGAGAAGGCTTGATGGATATCGGGACGTAACTGAAACAAAAGATTTGGATCCATTGCCACTCGCTTGATCGAAGTCTGGGGCTTTCACCCTTATCCTAGCAAGGGAACAGCCCGCTCTGGAAATCGCAAGGTGGGCTCTCGATGCAATTAAGCGCCATGCAACCATGACTGCCGGTGCTTAGGATGAGATAGCGTGGTGATCGATGTGCGATGGAGTCCACCCCATGCCTGTGCTAGCGTACTTGTTGGGGAATTGGTCGGCGTATATTGATCGCATTGAATAGGGCGGCATGGTGAGCAAAAAAAACGCAAGGCAGTCGGAGTCCGCGCCCACGCGGAATGAGGCTAGGGTTGCGAATCTCAGCTTGGCCATGAATTCAGACCAGCGGAGAAGACGACCAATCCTGCTTCGCTTCAAGCGACACCATTTTTTTGAATCCCTTTTTTTTGAAACACTGGTCCAGGTCTTCTCGCGAAGTGTGATGGTCATGAAAAAGCATCTGAAAGGGCGACGTCCGCGTGTTGTGCGTCCCTTTTCGTCTCTACTCGATAGGGTGAAAACGCCTGAAACCCGCACGTGGCGGGTTGTTATAAGCGCCATTGATTGGCGAGCAAGTGTGAACCCCGAGTCGCGTTATGTGAAAGCCTTAATTGGCCTTTTGATGGCCGGTCCTCTGGCGGCTCGACGACTCGCGTTTGTGAGCGCTTGCTTCTTGGTCATTGTTGCGAACCCATCACGTGCCTCGGATCAAACATTTAAGGATGCCGCCGCGCTGATCGATCATCTTGAACAGCTCTACCAGGGGGGCTCAAGCGAAGCCAACATAGTGATGGAAATCCGAACGCCTGACTACGCCCGGCGCTTGGTGCTTCATGGCATGACCCAGGGTGATGATTT
>CAYZUV010000430.1:0-1839 GCA_964481245.1 uncultured Pseudomonadales bacterium | reverse complement strand
AGGGCCGACAGGCCCTTTGCTGGCTCTAAAGCCGACAGTGGTTGATAAGAAGTCTCTCGGATTCGACCAAACGCGATCGCAAAGGCTTTTGGAACCAACCCGCGAAGTGGGGAGATCCAAAAGGGGTCAAATCAGCCCAAACTGATTAGAGGCATCTCTCTTCGCCAACCGTCCGAAAGGATCGCCACGGCCTGTTACGCTCTTAGTTGGATGTCGATTGAATAGAAGCCTTCTGGGCCAATCAAACGCAGTCACAGAAACATCTGGCAAGAAGCGGTGAAGCGAACGCCATTCTCACCTTTAAAAATGATCGAAAAGAAATGGGATCCACCCTCCTCCCTAAAGAAGCTGCGATAACCGTGCCGAAGTTTCAGTTAATGACGGCCTCCCTCAGGAAACCTAAAGCAGGTCTCCCCCGCCTCTCAACCAAACTTCTCCTCATTTTCCTTTTTCCGAAACAACACCATTCGCCGGATTAGCTTCTCGGGCAATGGTTGATCAAAAGGAAATTGAACAGACCCCTTACCTCTTTTGTATCCGTTCAGTTCAGATTCGAAGGCGGTGTGCGCTGAGGGCGTCGCATAAAAACCGATATGCCGGTCGTGACAACCAAAATACACCAACGGTTTTCCAAACGTTTTGAACGCGGGCATATGGTAGCTGATGGATTCGCTCGCCTCAGGCGCTACTTGGTTAATAATCTGCCGAATACGCACCATTCTGGATTTTGCTGGCTCGGTAGCATCCTCAATGTAGTCATCGATGGTCGTGCTCTTGGTATGTTTCACTTCGCCTCCTCTGGGTAGCGCTGTGCGAACTTTGGCGAAAGATGTTCTCCCCGCATCGATCAAGTCAACGCTGAACTTTAAGCCGGGGCAATGACGCATTACCTACGCAGGCTGAGCGGCGCACCACAAAAAAAGGGGCAAAACGCCCCTCTTTTAGCAAATACTGAACCTCATGAGTTACTCCATGAGTTCAGCGATTTCTTCCTCATCAAAGCCCTTGGCGATCAACGCTTGTTTGAATTTTTCGAGCGCACTTCGCTCAATGCTTCTAGCCTGCGCAGTCGAGACACCGAGCTGCTCCGCGACTTCCTTAAGCGTACAGTGATATTCGATTTGCATGAGCTTTCTTCATCCTATCTCTGGGTCAGGTTAAAAAGGTCCAAAGGCTGCCTTCGTTTATACCTCTTTTGAGTCGTCGCCGAGCCTTTAGTTCCCTATTACTTCAATCTACGCAAAAACATGGGTCTGGGATGAACCCTCGAAAGACCTAAAAGCGCTCTTTTCACCTCTAGGTGAACTAAGCATCGAGCGGCTTTCCCAGCGCCGCAGCGTCTTCCTCATACTTGGCATAAGAATTCTTCATGGTCGCTGAATTCAGAACCACTTCAGCACAGAGCGCTTTGGATTCAGCATCGATCACTCGGGTCAAAATCCAGTTGGATTCTGTACGCTTACTTTCAGACAACGCAATGATTTCTCGCTCGAGTAAATAAGGTTGGTCAACAAAGAGCGGCCCGTTGATCAATTTCACCTCTTGTGCCGCAAAGAGGCCAACGGCCGGGCCCCTCGTTCGAAACCCGGCTTGATGGCTCGTGTACTGAACCAACACCGAAATCATCTCCCACGGAATTATCGGGCGTCCCCACGGCGATGCCTTCGCGCCCTCTGACGTGTAATAGGGGTGCATTTCAGTGATGGCACTCAGTTTTTGCGCCAAGGTGAACGGGTAAAGATCGCCCATATGTTGATCAAACGTCATCTGAGCAGCTTCCGGGTTTCCGGCCCCTTGCTGCCCCACCACGAGATCCGCGAGGATCACCAACTGGTCGCT
>CAYZUV010000429.1:0-1839 GCA_964481245.1 uncultured Pseudomonadales bacterium | reverse complement strand
TGTCCCGCCGATTGAGATCGATTCCAAGAACCGTGGAGCGCAATGAGCGCTTGGTTTTGATACGCCTCAGGAAATGATTCACCCTGGTAAAAAGTCATACCCACCGGCGCCACATGAGGGCCTAATGAGACGGCAGCGGATTCAAAGGTCAGGTCCCCCGCGCGGCCACCAAATTCAGGGTCGAGTACCGAAGGGTCATGCACGAAGGGATAGCCAAAATGCAGTCCGGGCGCTGGCGCGATATTGAGTTCGCAGGACGGCGTATCATCCCCCATTCGATCTCTGCCGTTATCGGTAAACCAGAGAGCACCGGTTTTCGGGTGCCAATCAAAGCCGACGGAATTGCGAACGCCTCGAGCAAAGATGCTGGGTGCACGATCTGGATGGTCCACATCCATGGTCAGGATGCTGGCGAATCGCTCATCGTCCGATAGACAAATATTGCAGGGTGCGCCAACAGGCACGTACAGCTTCCCATCAGGCCCGAACGCGATGAACTTCCAGCCATGATGTTTCTCTGAAGGGAAGCCAGAATAGATTGGCTTCAACACAGCCGTCTTGTTAGTCCGAATATCGCGAAGATTCCGCAACGCATAAATGGTGCTGACATCCCCGATGTAAAGGGTGTCGCCCTTCACCGCGACGCCAGAGGGCAGGTTCAGTCCCTCGGCGATCACCTTCTGCCAGTCCGCAATGCCGTCTTGATCCAAATCTGCGAGCGCATGGAGTTTGCCGGCCCGACGAGTGCCCGCATAAACGACCCCTTGATTGTCGATGGCGAGTTGCCTGGGGTTCTCCACTTCAGCCCAGACCGCTATGCTAAAGCCGGCAGGCAAGGTCAGACGCTCGAGTGGCAAGGCTGCTTGACCATGGGGTGTGATCACCCCAGTCATCAGGATAATGGCGGCTGAGCAGAGCAGATTAAGAGGGCGGCGCATCACGGCACGGCTCCAGGGAATTCATGGAAGACAGCATCATACCGCAAACCGCTAGGGACCAAATCCAAAGTGCCTATCGGCAGTTCCTTTCAGATAAGGGGTTCAAACCACGTCGAAGTCAGCGCGAGATGATTGCGGAGGTTTCTCGGACGTTTGCTGATCCCGCGCCTACGTGTGTAGCCGCAATGATCGAGGCGGGCACAGGCACGGGTAAAACGCTGGCCTATTTGCTGCCTGGGATTGTACTTGCGCAGCAACTTCAAAAGACGTTGGTGGTGACCACCGCCACCGTCGCCCTTCAAGAGCAATTGATTCAAAAGGATGTGCCGGAGGTTTTGTCCGCACTGGGACTCTCCCTCAAGGTCGGTTTGGCAAAAGGGCGTCGGCGTTATCTCTGCCTAATCAAACTAGATCAGCTCCTTGATGGGCGAGAGGATGTAGCGCGTATCCCGCCGCTGTTTCCTGACGAAATGCCTTCGGGTGGCGCGATGGGTGAGCCAAAGTTGAGGGAGCTGCTCGATGCCTATATGGAGAAGCGTTGGGATGGCGATCGAGATCACTGGCCCGAAGAATTTGAGGAGAGTGATTGGCGTGCGCTCAGCACGGATCGGGCGGGCTGTACCAACCGGCACTGCCGGTTTTTTAAGGCGTGTGCCTTTTTCTCTGGGCGAGCAGAGCTCGTCCAGGCTGACATCATTGTCGCGAATCACGATCTACTGCTTTCGAATCGGATGATTAACGGAGAAACGCTGCCTGAACCTGAGACATCTCTATTGGTGATTGATGAGGCGCATCACTTCTTAGACAAGGCAAGAGATCACCATGGCCAGGGTGTGGGGCTGGGTGGATTAGCGAGTGCGCTAGAAGCGCTGCCTAAAGTTCTCGAGGCCTATCATGCTTG
>CAYZUV010000428.1:0-1840 GCA_964481245.1 uncultured Pseudomonadales bacterium | reverse complement strand
TCCGCTTCAACCACCCAAGATACGACCCAATTACCTCAGTACCGACTATGACCGAAAAGTAGCGGTCGACGGCCTGCGTTTTACGCGTCAAATCATGGCCGCGAAAGCCCTCGAACCCTTTTCACCAGAGGAGTGGAAGCCTGGGCCTCAATTGGAATCCTTTGAGGATTTAATCGATGCAGCAGGTGACCTAGGTACGACGATTTTCCACCCCGTGGGGACCTGCAAAATGGGCTCCGACCCCCTAGCCGTAGTCGACGATCAACTGCGTGTTCACGGTTGTCTCGGTCTTAGAGTCATCGACGCATCGATCATGCCGCTGATTACGTCTGGCAATACCAATGCACCCACCATGATGATTGCTGAGAAAGGTGCAGGGATGGTCCTGCGTGATCACGCTATTTGAGCGCCTTCAGCGCTTTGTGCATTTTTTCTCGAGTCCGCTGATCAATAGGTGCCGCTAAGTAGGATTCGAGCGCTTCTCTCGACTGCGATGCATAGTTCGCAAGAAACAGGGATTGAATAGACAATTGAAAGTCACTGGGCGCCAGC
Organism: uncultured Pseudomonadales bacterium; assembly: GCA_964481245.1. Taxonomy (GTDB): domain Bacteria; phylum Pseudomonadota; class Gammaproteobacteria; order Pseudomonadales; family Azotimanducaceae; genus UBA9926. The sequence continues at coordinate 1,288 of CAYZUV010000428.1, read as the reverse complement.
TCGACAACATCCCCAACTTTAACCTGGCCTGGCCTTAACACTCTGCAGTAAAAGCCACTTCGGTTGGCCTTGGCGAATGCGGCCGTAAACCCTTTGATGCCCATATGAGATTCAAACAACCCGCAGGGAATCCTGGGTGCCGTCACCTCTAGCTGCACCGACCCCACTCGCAGCTGATCGCCGATCATCCAAGGCCTGTCGTCGCCGCCAGACAGGGTGATGTTTTCGCCAAACTCACCGGGTTCGAACGGTCGCCGATACTGTCTCTCCCAGAACCTGTAGTCAGATTCCAAGTAAACATACACCGCTTGATCGGGGCCGCCGTGATAGCGAGTGTCACACACAGCATCCCCTGCCACACCGAGCGACTGAATCGCTAGCGGACCCTCAACTGGCCGCTTTCGGATTCCCGAAGCGACTCGCCGACGACCCACACTTAACGTTTCTCTCTGCCCCACCTGCAGCGAGGCGACGATCCAAGGCGCACTCATAGGAATGACCTGATCTCTGGTTGATCCATGCTTAACCCAAAACCCTTATTCATTGTGCCCTTCACCCTGGTCCAAATAGAAGAGATTTTGATCCTGATCTGCGACTAGCGCGAGTCGACCACCCCAAGGTTGACGAGTGGGTGGCGTGTCAAACGTCGCGCCTCTGGCGGAAAGTGTCTCGTAAGCGACATCAAGGTCCGCGACAACCAAACCCACGCCCGTGTGCCTACCATACAACGCAGCATCGTCTGTCTCCGCTAACGCGATTGAAATCTTCGCTGCACGCAGACGGGCGTAGCCGAATTGTGGCTCAGAATCGATCAATTCCATTTCAAACACTCGGGTATAGAAGTCAATGGCGCGAGCAAGATTGGACACAAAAATATTCAGATAACCGATCTCCATCTGCGTTCTCTTTGCTATGTCCCGATGGCCAGTTTGGCATCAAACGCTACACTCAGCACGTTCGCGTAAGGCTTGATCAAGTATCGCTCACCGATTGACCAAAGAATGCCCACAAGCGACCCGCGAACACTGTCCACCCGCAGGCACCCATCTGCTTTCACCGTTCACGCGCCGGTCAGCGAGCACTCAGCTTCTTCATTGCGCGAAGGATCCCATGGGTGAGACGAGTCCATCACATCAAACATCGCGAAACATCCCTGCCAATCGCCGTTCCTCTACCGCCCGAACGATCGTCTGATGGCCGAAATAGGTTTGCGGGGATAAGGCCAGGGCTGAAGGGCTTGGGGCTTGGGGCTTGGGGCTTGGGGCTTGGGGCGCCTACGATGACGCAT
>CAYZUV010000427.1:0-1847 GCA_964481245.1 uncultured Pseudomonadales bacterium | reverse complement strand
GCTCTAAACTCGGCCTGTTCTGGCGTGTCCTTACGTTCAGCTTCGGTCATTGAGTCTTCCTTCCTTCTCTTGAATTAAATGTGCGGTGTTGGGTTGTCCCTCGGCGCCGTTGTCGCCGCCTATCTTTGTCGCTTTTGGGCCTTTCGCCGGAAGCGGGCATCTTAGCCTGATTGAGCGTAGGCTGTCCCCGGCTGTTGCTGCGGCCTGGTGAACTTACGTGAATGAATGGTTACTGGCTTGGTGCGCGCCGTGTTTTCGCGATGCTTTTGTTGTGAGTCATCGAAGGTCAGCAGACGCGTCGCGCAAGGGCTTGAATTCAGGCGACTGAAGTGTCGGCGGAGAGTTTCAATTGCAATGCGGAAACAAACGCGCTGGCGAGCTTTTATAAAATGAGTTGGCGACGCGGGACTAAAAGTAGCATCAGCGCTCATCCAAGCCTTCGAGGAATCGACCAAAATGCTGAGCAAAGTGGGGCTCCGCGCCAAGCCTCAGAAGATGCGCCTTGGTCCTAGGGAATTGGTTGAGCAGCGGCACTGCGATCGGCGGGTGAATGGGACTTAACTCGTCGTTGATCATAAACCGTTCTCGTAGGAATTGGCCGAGATCGCAGGCGAACGCTATGTCACATAGGGTGAGTGCGTCCCCAGCCAGAAAGGGGGTGGTCTCGAGGGCACGCTCGATGCCTTGCAGATAAAAAGTTGCCGCCTCGGTCATCCTCTGATGAAGTTCTGCAGTCATTGCGTTGAGCCCCAGTAGGTAGACTTGCGCCTCCCGAGCGAAAACGAGTCCCTCGTCTAGGAAGCTGTCGATTCTTGAGGCGGTAGCCGAATCAGTTCCGTAAAGCCCTTTTGCGTCTTCAGCCATTCGAACTGTCGCTCTCAGTATGGAATTGGATTCGAAAATGCCGATTCGGCCTTCGCCAATAAAGGCTGCGGGCACGGTGCCAAAGGGGTGGGCTTTTAGAAAGGCAGGCGTCTTAACGAGCGGGGTCGCAAAGCCGCGGCTGCCTTGAGTTACTTGCGCAGTGCGGGACTCACGTTCATCTGGCCGAAGGGGTCTCGCGTCGGCATCCCAAAGCCAACCGCTCAGTGCGGTAGGTCTATCGCCAATAATCTCCAGCGCTACGCCGCAGTAGGCAGCCGCGATCTGCGCTTTCCAGATTCTCGGGTTGGGCAAATAAGAGAATATTTTCATTCTGTTTACTTGCGGCATCACCAAGTTTCCCCGAAGGGCCGGATCACCATATCGAAGGTCCAGGCGCTCCTCGGTTGATGGGCCAAGGCGAAGCAATTCTCAGCGATGTCTTCCGGTTTGCAGAAAAAATCATCGGGTTGCCCAGCAAAGGCCTTTCTCGTCCATTCAAGGTCAATGACAGCATCGATCGCAAGAAAGGCAGCATGGATGCCCTTGGGGCCACTGGCCCTTGCGATGCTTTCCATCAAGATTCGTTGGGCAGCTTTGGTGGGCGCGAAGCCGGCGAAATGGGCCTTGCCGCGATAGGCGGCGGTATTCCCGGTACACACAATCGCGCCCTCACCGCGATCGATCATGGCAGGACTGCTCCAGCGGGCCAGGTGCATAAGCGCCATAACGTTGACACGCCAAGCAACATCCATCGCCTTTGGTTCGATATCGAGGTATTCACCACGAGCCGCGGCAACGGCATTGTGAATCAGAATATGAGGGAAGCCCCAAGCAGATTCGATCGCTTCGAGCGTGGCTTGAAGTTGCGCCTCGTTTGCGACATCGCAGGGGTAGGCGTGGGCGTCAGTTACGTCTTTTTCGATGGCCGCCAGGCGAGCCGCGTCTCTTGCAATCATGATGACGCGATAACCGCCGGCGGCAAA
>CAYZUV010000426.1:0-1850 GCA_964481245.1 uncultured Pseudomonadales bacterium | reverse complement strand
TGGTTGAGGCGCAGCGGTTAGATCAGCGCACTCGATACGACATGGAAATGATGCGGGAGCTTGGTTACTGCAACGGGATCGAGAATTACTCTCGATTTCTATCAGGTCGAGGCCCTGGGGAGCCACCCCCGACGCTCTATGATTATCTGCCAGCAGATGCGCTTTTGGTGATCGATGAGTCGCACGTCGGCATTCCTCAAATCGGCGCCATGTTCAAAGGTGACCGGTCCCGTAAACAAACCTTGGTGGAATTCGGCTTTCGCTTGCCCTCAGCGCTTGATAATCGACCACTACGCTTTGAAGAGTGGGAAGAGCGCGCGCCTCAAGCGATTTATGTTTCAGCAACCCCGGGGCCGTACGAGCTCGACCGCGTGGGGCAGGTGGTGGAGCAGGTGGTGAGGCCGACAGGGCTCATAGATCCTGAGCTTGAAATAAGGCCTGCGAAAACACAGGTGGATGACGTGCTGGGTGAAATCAAAATGCGAGTCGCCGATGGTGACCGCGTACTGATTACAACGCTTACTAAACGTATGGCCGAAGACCTCACGGACTATCTGGATGAGAACGGCGTAAGGGTGCGCTATCTGCATTCGGATATTGATACGGTTGAGCGGGTTGAGATTATTCGTGATCTCAGACTCGGCGCTTTTGATGTGCTGGTGGGCATTAACCTTCTGCGCGAGGGGCTTGATATGCCCGAGGTCTCGCTCGTCGCGATTTTCGACGCCGATAAAGAAGGTTATCTGAGATCTGAGCGAAGCTTGATCCAAACGATTGGTCGCGCTGCAAGAAACTTAAAAGGGAAGGCGATTTTGTACGCCGATCGGGTCACGGATTCCATGCAGCGAGCGATGGACGAAACCGAACGCCGGCGAGCAAAACAAATGGCGTTCAATGAAGCACACGGCATTTCGCCGCAAAGCATTCAGAGTGCGGTCCCTGACATTATGGAAGGCGCACGAGATCCCAGCGGCAAGGGCGCCAAGTCAAAACGTGCGCGAGACGCAGCGAATAAGAGAAAAGGCGAATCTCCAGTGCTCGAGGCGCTTCTCTCGCCAGAGCAGGTGGAGCAGCAGATCGTGGTCCTCGAAAAAGAGATGTTTGCTTTGGCCAAGGATCTTGAGTTTGAAGCCGCTGCGGCTGTTCGTGACCGAATCGAGCAGCTTCGGGATCATTTCGTTCGAATCTAGGCATTGGAAAGTTCATTTGCTATATTAGCGCGCCTTCGCAGGGGCTCTGTCGCCGTTTCGACAGACTTCCAACCCAAATGAGGGCGAAGGGACGCAACACATCGACAAGACTCGATATAGGAACGTAGCTCAGTTGGTTAGAGCATCGGCTCGACAAGCCGGGGGTCGTCGGTTCGAATCCGACCGTTCCTACCACGTCATTCCTGAACTCGCTTCAGCTGGCGTGTCACTTCAATCACACGTGGCCTTTGGTAGGGGTCACCACTGGAAAGGAGAAGACAGTGCCCACAATCACTCTGCCTGATGGAACCCAAAAAAATTTCGATGCGCCGGTCACGGTGGCCGATGTGGCCGCATCCATTGGCGCAGGTCTTGCCTCAGCGGCGCTTGCGGGCAAGGTCAACGACCGGTTGGTTGACACCAGTTTCACCATCGAGGAAGACAGCGACCTAGCCATTGTGACGGCGAAAGACGAGGACGGTGTGGACGTGCTTCGCCACTCCTGCGCCCATCTGATGGCGCAGTCCGTTCAGCAGCTCTTTCCAGGCGCGCAGGTCACCATTGGCCCTACGATTGAAGATGGCTTCTATTACGATTTCGCCTACGAGCGACCCTTCACGACCGAGGATCTCGAATCCATCGAAGCAAAGATGAACGAGC
>CAYZUV010000425.1:0-1871 GCA_964481245.1 uncultured Pseudomonadales bacterium | reverse complement strand
AAATCACCGCCCCCGGCAATGATGCCTCGCACGGCAAGATCTTCAGCCAGCGCCATCCCGGGGCGATCACATAGCAAGGAAATGGTGGGCGCTTTATGCTGAGCCTCCCTTGGCCCAATGAGACGCGCACGACCCAACGCATCAACCTGCGCAAGCAATTGTTCCGTGAGCTCAAGCTCATGGGCTCGAAACAGGTCATGGACTCGATCGGGTGCGCCGCTACGATCGAATTCAGGGTAATGGTGGGCATCAACTGCTTCAAAGTAATCGATCATCCCCGCTAAAGCGGCCGTCTGCGCATGATCTGGACCCGCCGGCGTCAACCGCTTGGTGGGATCGTGCCCATTGAAGACATGACCTTGATTTGGAAGCTGTTCTGCAAGATCCGGGGACATCACCATGATCCCTTGGTGCGGGCCGAACGTCTTGTAACTGGAGAAGAGATAGATATCAGCACCCAGCGCTTGGAAGTTAGGTAAGCCATGGGGCGCATAAGAGACGCCATCGACGCACGCGAGCGCACCCGCTGCATGGACCAATCCCACCCACTCGGCGACCGGATTGATCTCGCCCACGATGTTGGAGCAATGCGGAAAAGCAACCAATTTCACCTTGCCGTCCAATAAGGCTTCGAGACCTGATGCGTTCAACCTTCCGCTCATCGGATCAATGGACCATTCTCTAACCTCCACGCCGCGCGCTTCCAGTCGCCGCCAGGGCCCGGAATTCGCCTCGTGATCCTGATTGGTGACAATAATCGCATCACCTCTTGACAGCCAATCGCCAAAAGCTTTCGATAGGACGTAAGTGTTTTGCGTGGTAGAGGGACCGACACTGAGCCAAGACTCGGTCACGCCTAACCACTTGGCTAAACGCGATTTAGCACGATCCATGGCTTCGCCGCCTTCGGCTGAAGGCTCGGCTGGCCAATAGGGTTGCATTTTGGTTCGCGAGTAGAATGCCGACAGTTGATCAGTCACTGCTCCGCAAGGAAAGGATCCCCCGGCATTTTCGAAAAATAACCAGTGACTGAGACTTGGCTCAGAAAACGCTGGAAATTGGCTTCGAACAAATTCGAGATCGATTGGCATCACTTACCCTTACAAAACCAAATTCGAGAGCGTCTTATTCTAACGATGCGCGTTTTGTTTGTCCTCGACCTGAGAGCCGACCGTCTCAATCTGGGCGGCCCACCCCTCTTCGGTTATCATCGATGTACTTTTGTCACAAATTAAACGCATGTTAGACACGACGATTAAAGGCACGCCTGCCTCATTGCGCCGACAAGCCATAGCCCGATACGCAAACTTTCTTCGCGCGTGCTGGCTAAAAACGCTCCTGATGGGATTTTTCGCGTTCTCACTCGCGACGACCGCCATTGCCGAAACCAGGATCTTACCGTCGCCCGCATCTGATGCGAGCCAAAACCAGCGCATTCTTGACCGCTTTGGTATTCAGCTCCAGCTGGAGTTTGCTTACGAACGACTGAACTCAGATCAGGCACTTCCGCAGGGCTACGTTTCACGGGTCATTATGGGGGCCAATAACCAGGCGATCATCGAATTTGGTGTCATTCACTCCTCAGGCGCGGGATACGAACTCTATGCGAGAACGCTGGCCGGCGCAGATGAAGAGACAGGCTCACGCATCCTTCAATCGTTTGCTCGAACCGTCGATGCCGCGCGAACCAACCCGAGTAAACCCGATGCCACCGATCTGACCTACCAGGTCTATTCCCTCAGCTACCTGCAGGCTGATCGTGCCATCGCGCTCCTGAAGGCGCTCGGCTACACCACCGTGGAGTATGCCGAGGGTCAAGGCGAATCCATTTTCGATAAATTTTATAACCCACGACAAAATGGAACCTGGAA
>CAYZUV010000424.1:0-1887 GCA_964481245.1 uncultured Pseudomonadales bacterium | reverse complement strand
ATCGAACAATTGGAAAGAGAAAACTTTCGGCTTGCGGCGCTGTCCACGCGCATTGCTGGACTTGCCGCCGAAAACAATCGACTGAGGGCGCTCCTCGGATCCACGGATGTGATCGAAGCGCATGCTTTGGTTGCCGAAGTGCTCTCCGTCGAACGTCGATCGGATCGCCACCGATTGATTCTAGATAAAGGGCAACGCGATGGCGTGAGGGTCGGACAGGCCGTGATCGACGAAACTGGCCTATTGGGACAGGTCGTGCAGGTGATGCCCGGACTGGCGCAAGTCATGTTAATTACCGACGTCAGTCATGCGGTACCGCTTGTCAATGAGAGGAGTGGTCAGCAATTCGTCGCCGAAGGGATCGGCGACCGGCAGCAGCTCAGCGTGCGTTTTATAAGTCCCTCGACGAACGTGCAGATAGGCGATGTGCTGATCACTTCTGGCCTGGGGCGTCGGTTTCCAAGGGGATACCCGGTTGGTGAAATAGTCTCCATTACGCCCATCGAAGGTGACGCGTTTGTTGATGTGCGACTCGCGATTTCGGCCAGACCTGAATCAGTCGATCACGCGCTGGTCTTGTTTCTTAGCGAAGGGTCGCAGAAGATCGATCTTGACATTCAAGCCATCGATCAGGCGGAATCCCTATGACCCAAGTGATCGCCATCTGGCTGACGTTTTTTGCTGCCCTTGTGATCTCAGTAGTACCTGTGCCCCGTGATCTTCCCGTTTATTTTTTTTATCTTCAGCCTGAATGGCTCGCGCTAACCCTAAGTTATTGGGTGTTGGTTTCACCTGAGAGAGTTGGTTTAGTCAGCGCGTTTATCTTGGGCTTGTTTGCGGATTTATCTGTTGGTACTGCATTAGGAGAGCATGGTCTTATGTATCTCTTGCTCGTGATGTTTATCTCTGCGACCTATCACCAAGTTCGGATGTTACCGATTTGGCAGCAGGCTGTGATTGTCGCGTTTGTGATTTCCGTGGGCACGGTTTTGCAATATCTCTTCCTATCGCTTGCGCATGAATCGTTCCAAAGCGGTCTGATGTTCCTTAAGGCCATTGTGAGCGCATTAATGTGGCCTTGGGTGTTTTTGTTGCTCGAGATGGTGCGGCGACGCTTTCGTTGGGTCTAAATTGAAATCGAAACCTGGTTAGAGGCAACTCATCATGGGCGTACTTTTGATGCTGACAAATCACACGATGCGGGATGAGTGCTAGCCTATGGCACCCTTAGGATCAGGTTTGATTCTAGCGTCAGCGTCGCCACGGCGAGCGGAGCTTCTCTCCCAATTGGGTGTTCGATGTTTGATCCGACCCGCCGATATCGATGAGAGGCTGTTAGAGAATGAATTAGCTCAAGACTACGTTCGCCGACTTGCGGAGGAGAAATCGCAAGCCGGTGTACGTCAGGAAGAATTTGCTGTTTTGGCAGCTGATACGGTGGTTGTCTCCAGCGGTGATATTTTAGGGAAGCCAGAGAATGCCGAGCACGCCCAACGTATGCTTTGGCGATTATCGGGTGGCTGGCATGAGGTTTATACTGGCCTCGCGCTTCGAACCAAAGAGTTACGGTCAGCTGTCGTTGTGTCGCGCGTAAAATTCAAGGCGTTGAGCGAAGAAGAGATCGATCGCTATTTGACTACGCGAGAACCTTTCGACAAGGCAGGTGCTTACGGTATCCAGGGATTGGGCGCTTTATTCGTTGAGCGCATCGAAGGCAGTTACAGTAACGTGATGGGATTACCGTTGTTTGAAACTGAGACATTATTCGCGCGTAGTGGTCTATCCCTTTGGCAGTTCCGTGATGAACAACGTGATTGAGAAAATTGAGGTCTATTTTGAGTAGAGAAATTTGGATCGCCCAGTCTCAGGACGATACTCAGGTGGCAC
>CAYZUV010000423.1:0-1890 GCA_964481245.1 uncultured Pseudomonadales bacterium | reverse complement strand
ATAATCTTCTCTAACGCGTCCCGGGCACGAAATATCCTCGATCTCACCGTACCCACCGGACACTCCATGACCTCAGCGATTTCTTCATAACTCAAACCGTCGAACTCGCGCAGAACCAAGGCCGTCCGAAGGTCCTCTGGAAGCGCCTCGAGCCCTTGATTCAATGCCAGCAGTAATTCGTCTCGAGCATGCAGCCCCTCGGGCTCTTCAATACTCTCGAGTTCGACGGAGCCATCGCCAGGCTCGCCCTCACCCACCCACAAATCCGTATCAGGAGGCCGCCGAGACTTCGATACGAGAAAGTTTTTAGCGGTATTCGCGGCAATTCGATACAGCCAGGTATAAAACTGGGCCTCACCCCGAAAGGAATCGATTGCTCGATAAGCTTTGATGAATGCTTCTTGCGTCACGTCCATGACTTCGTCCTGATCCCGGACAAATCGAGACACCAAGGCTGAGATTCTTGCTTGGTATTTCAATACCAACGCATCAAATGCGCGCCGATCGCCTTTTTGAACGCGCGCGACCAGCCTCTGATCAGAATCATCGTGACTCAATGCTTTTTCCGATGTGACACTATAGAATTTCGGACCATGACGGTGTGGTGAAGTTCACTCGTCACGCCCGATCGAGGGCGACATGATAACAGACCCTTCCCTGCCGGTATGGACATCGATGCACCCAGATACTGATGCAACCCATCTCCAATACGATGTATTGATCATCGGCAGCGGCGCTGCGGGCATGAGCCTTGCGCTCACATTGCCGGAAACTTTGAGCGTTGGCATCCTCTGTAAAGAGCGGCCTCTGGAGGGATCCACCTACTATGCGCAGGGCGGGGTTGCCGCAGTTCTTGATGATTACGACACGGTCGATTCTCACATTGAAGACACCCTGCGGGCTGGCGATGGTCTGTGCCGCGAATCAGTGGTTCGCTTTGTTGTGGAACGCAGTCCCGAGATCATCGACTGGCTGGTTGCGCTCGGCGTTCAATTCGACACTCGAATCAGTGCGAGTGGCCGATCCGAATTTCATCTCACACAAGAAGGTGGTCACAGTCATCGCCGAGTCATTCATGCTGCGGATGCGACCGGCAAGGAAATTTCCGAGCAGCTGTACGCCGCAGTCACTCGAAAAAACAACGTTTCCTTTTTAACCGATACCATCGCGTTAGACGTCATTACGACCAACCAATTAGGTCTTGGATCTAAAACGGTTTGTGGTCTTTACGCTTTTAACCAGACGCTCCAGAAAGTTCAAACGATCGCGAGCCCCCGAGTGGTGATTGCCACTGGCGGCGCAAGCAAGGTCTATCTATACACCAGCAATCCGGACACCGCCTCGGGTGATGGCATTGCCATGGCTTGGCGGGCCGGGTGCCGGGTGGCCAATATGGAATTTAACCAGTTCCACCCAACGTGCTTGTATCACCCGATGGCGAAATCCTTTTTGATCTCTGAGGCACTGAGGGGCGAAGGCGCCATTCTGCGCTTGCCAAACGGTGAACCCTTCATGTCGCGATTTGATGATCGGGCGGAGCTAGCCTCAAGAGACATTGTCGCGCGCGCCATCGATTTTGAAATGAAGCGATTGGGCTGTGATCATGTCCTGCTCGACATCAGCCATAAGCCTGCTGACGATGTGAGACGCCACTTCCCAACCATCTACGAGCGCTGCCTCAGTTTTGGCATCGATATCACCACGACCCCCATCCCGATTGTGCCGGCTGCCCACTACACCTGCGGCGGCATCATGACCGACTTATGCGGGCGAACGGATGTGGACGGACTCTATGCCGTTGGCGAATCAACTTATACCGGCCTTCACGGCGCCAATCGAATGGCGAGCAATTCGCTACTTGAGTGCTTGGTTTTTGCTCGGGCAGCGGCC
>CAYZUV010000422.1:0-1893 GCA_964481245.1 uncultured Pseudomonadales bacterium | reverse complement strand
AGATATCGGCACGCGTGACGCCGGCTTCTGCGGCTCGGGCTGGATCGTAGCGAGGAATCAGCGTCAGGGCAGGCTGTCGCCAGTCTAGGGTCAAGTCGCCAAAGCCATGCCGGTCGTAGATGGCGAGAATCTCTTCACCCAAGCGCCTTAATTCGCGATTGTCGGGACCGGTCAGCCTAACTTCCATCTTGTGCGGGCCACTTGGGCTGAACTCGCTGCGCCGAACCAAAATTTCAAGGTCGGGGAAGAGCCGCTCTGCAAGCGCGCGCGTCTCGGCCATGGTGTCGCTCATCGCGCGCACATCCTCGACTCGAATCAACAGGTGCGCATAGGCCGGATTTGGCTGTTCAGGTCGTAGCGTCGCGGCAAATCGATTAGGTCCACGTCCAATCAGCTCCAATGAATTGACCACGCCGTCGAACTGCTGGACCGCCTGACGAAACGTTTCCACTCGGTCCGCGGTGGCGTGAATGTTCGAGCCTTGAGGGAGGTAGACGTCGACGAAATAAATGGGTGTGTTGTTGGTGGGGAAAAAGCTCTGTTTGACTTTGCCGAAGCCCCAAATGCTGGTCGCTGTGATCGCAATGACGATCAACATGCCGAACCAAGCCTGTCTTAATCCCGCATGGATAAGCCATCGATACGGGCGGTACATGAGACCGCCGTAAATGGTCGCCTCATCTTGTGCTTGGCCAGGCTTCAAGAGCCATTGGCCAAGCAGGGGCGTAATGAGGACGGCAAGTACCCAGCTGAGGAGTAGCGAGATACCTACGACCTGAAACAATGAAACCAGAAAATGGCCACTTTTGTCGTTTGAGAGCCCGATCGGTGCAAAGGCGAGAATGCCGATGATCGTCGCGCCGAGTAGCGGGAATTGTGTTCGAGTCACGGCGCGTTTTGCAGCATCCACCGGCTTCATCCCCATCTGGACACCCACCAACATACCCTCGACCACAACGATTGCGTTATCGACCAGCATGCCCATGGCAATCATCAGTGCGCCTAGGGAAATGCGCTGCAGTGAGATGCCCGTGAGCGTCATAATGGCGATAGTCCCGCCCACAGTCAGTACAAGCACCGCGCCAACCACCGTGCCTGCCCGCCAGCCCATAAACAGGCACAAAACACCCAGGACGGTGGCCACACTGATTGTAAGGTTGGTGAGGAAGGTGCCGATCGCTTCTTCCACCATGATGTGCTGCCTGTAGATTGGATGCAGTGAGATGCCGATGGGTTCGGCTTCGAGCATCTGTTCAATGGCCGCATCCACGGCATGACCAATCTTGACCACATTCTCGCCGGGTCGAACAGAAACGCCGAATGTCATGGCCTGTTGGCCATTAAACCGAATGATCTCAAAGGGTTGATCGACGGGGCGTCTTGAAATCGTTGCCACATCACGAAGACGAAGCGTCTGTAGCCCGCCAGGTTGACCGATCAAGATTTCACCCAAGGCTTCAACCGATCGGTAAGGGTTGCTGATCTGGAAGGTGGCGCGCCTGGAATCGAGATCAATGGCGGGTGCGGAGCCGAGATTAATCTCCTGGTTGAGCCGTCCAATCACCGCAGACAAGGGAATACCTAGTCGAACCAAGGCTTGGTGATCAAATTCGAGATAGACGGCTTCCTGCGTTTGGCCAGAGAGGCTGACTTTGGCAACGCCCTTGACCGACAGCGCAGTGTCGCTCAGGCGTCTGGCGAGATCGTGAATCTGGCGTGGCGAGAACCCCTCAGCAGTAACGGCATAATAAATGCCATAAACGTCACCGAAGTCATCTTCAACTAAAGGGGTCATGGCACCGGGCGGCAATCGGGCATTTGCCTCGCTGACCCGTCTTCGCATCTCGTCCCAGACCTGCGGGATTTCTGAATGGTCGAGCTGCTCATCGATTT
>CAYZUV010000421.1:0-1893 GCA_964481245.1 uncultured Pseudomonadales bacterium | reverse complement strand
TTCGGAGTAACCACATGGCGACATACTCAACTAACGAATTCAAATCAGGTATGAAGGTTCTGCTTGAAGGCGACCCTTGTAGCATTGTTGAGAATGAGTTCGTTAAGCCCGGCAAAGGGCAAGCGTTTAATCGGGTTCGATTGAAAAACCTGAAAACAGGGCGGGTTTGGGAGCGAACGTTCAAATCCGGCGAATCGCTCGAAGCTGCTGACGTGATGGAGCACGACATGGAATATGTCTATACCGACGGCGAGTATTGGCATTTCATGAAAACCGATGGCTCTTACGAACAGATTGCAGCGGACAAATCTGCGGTGGGGGATGCAATGATGTGGCTTCGTGAACAAGGTGAATGTACTGTCACCTTGTGGAATGAGGTCCCGATTCAGGTGGTTGCGCCAAACTTCGTGGACTTAGAGATTGTTGAGACTGATCCCGGTGTGCGGGGGGACACTGCGACAGGCGGCACCAAACCTGCGACGCTGACCACAGGCGCTGTGGTCAAAGTGCCTCTCTTTATCAATATCGGTGAAACCATCCGCGTAGATACGCGGACTGGCGAATATCAGGGCCGAAGCAAAGCTTGATGGCACTCGCTTCGAGATAATTCCCATGATCCCAACCTGGGATACGTTGAAAAAACGCGCCCGCGTTCTAAGTGATATGCGCTCTGCGCTTGCTTTCCGGGGTTACATCGAGGTCCAAACGCCCGTGTTGGGCCGCTATGGCGTCTTCGACCCGCATCTGCACAGTATCGAGGTTTCCACATTCAGAGGCACGCGTTACCTTCAGACCTCGCCAGAATATGCGCTAAAACAAGTGCTTGGCAGGGCTCCGGAACGCATTTACCAAATTGGACCCGTTTTCAGGGGCAACGACGTGGGGCCGAGGCACCAGCCTGAATTTACAATGCTCGAGTGGTATGCACCCGATACGTCCCTCACGGCATTGATTGAGGAGTTTATTGACCTGCTCGCGGGGCTGACGGACGCACCAGATGAATGGCGTGAAGGTCTTGCCGTCGAGCACCACGATTATGGCGAACTGATGCAATCTTTCGCAGGTATTAATCCGCACCAAACGACTGAACGAGCGCTTGAAGCGCATCTTGATGCATATGATGTTGAGATTTCGCATCTTGCCGGACCCCGTGACGAACAGTGGCGGAGTGATGCCTTGGACTTTATTTTTTCAACCCAAGTGCAGTCGCACCTCGAGGGGCTCTGCACGGTCAGTGGTTTTCCAGGTAGCCAGGCCGCGCTAGCGGAGATCGAGCCAACGACGGGGCTAGCGCAGCGCACCGAGCTCTATGCCTCGGGCATTGAATTGATGAACGCCTATCAGGAACTCCGAGATCCCGATGAGTTAGACACTCGTTGGAAGAAGGCGAGCGAAGCTCGATCACGGCGTGGTATGTCGCAAATGGCTTTGGACGTAGGGTTACGCGATGCGATGGCTCTGATGCCGGTTTGCGCTGGCGCGGCCGTTGGGTTCGATCGTCTGCTGATGTGTATGCTTGGGCTTGATCGGCTTGATGAGGTGATGATTCTGCCCTGGCAGGACGGATAGAAAGCATCGTCAGTCGCGAATCATCGACCATCCCATTTCGATGGGATCACCCGGCGCTGCCCGCCATTCAAAGCCTTTCTCGGTGATGAGAATTACCGTTGAGCCCAAAAGGAACTGACCCGCCTCCTGTCCTTGATGCACGTCGAGCTGGTCGAATGCTTTGGTGTAAGCAGTGCCAGCTTTGAGGGGTTCAGATTGCCAAAATGGTTGAATCGCTGCGACGATCGCGGCGCCGACGAGCACCAGCGCCATCGCGCCGTGCTCAGTTGAGAGGTGCATGACAAGGCGCTCGTTGCGCGCGAATAGTCTATCGACGTGCTGGGT
>CAYZUV010000420.1:0-1900 GCA_964481245.1 uncultured Pseudomonadales bacterium | reverse complement strand
CTGCTACGCCGCTTTCAGCATACGCTGCATTGATACCCGGAACCTGAGAGTATGCACGCGAAAACATTAAAAGCGGATGAACCCCTCACTCTCCAGTCAGATCGGCTTTAGGCGAATTCATTACTTCTGCGCAGCCGATTCCGCCTCACGTTCACCGAGCTTTGCAGCCAAGTCTCGAGATGCTTTTTTTGGCGCTAACTCTGAGAGATTCAAACACTCGGTCGTTCACTTCTTCACGATTCAGAGCCTAAAACGGCTAAAACTGGCGACCACCAGTCTGACCTTGTCAAAACAAGGCAGTCAGTCGAAGCGCTAGGCGTTCAGCCTACCTCGATGCCCCCAGAGGCTCGGCGCATGATGAACCGAGGGTGTCCATACCCCTCTAATTTCGAGCCCGTCACACCCGTACTCGATGTCAAAGCCTGAGGGGGTCTGCATGTAAAAACTCACCATCAGGTCATTCGTGTGTTTACCCATCGAAGACGAAATCGGTACATTTGCGTGTTGAACAATATCGAGCGTACTCCCTACGTCGTCCAACGATGCTGCCTGAATCATGATGTGGTTCAAACGCTTTGGCGCCGGGACGGGCGCGATCGCCAGGGTGTGGTGCCGAGGATTGCAGTGCATAAAGGTCAATCGTACCTGCCGCCCCTCAGGACCAAGGAAAATATTATCCGACAGGTTGAATCCCAAGCCATCCATATAAAATTTAAGTGCCGCCGCTTCGTCGGCCGCAGACAGGACGATGTGGCCAAGCCCCATATCTCCTGTGATAAAACCGCCATGGGGCCTCGGCGGGGTAAACGGCCCCCTACCCTCTCGCGCACCCACATAGAGTTCGACTTCTAGGCCAAAAGGATCATTACAGCACTTGATGGCGTCCACCTGCCGCGATCGGCACAGATCAGCATCGCCATCACGAACGGCTATTCCCATACCTTCAAGGTGCGCGCCGAGGGTGCGCAAATTGTCCATAGAATCGACTTCAAAGCCTAAACAGACAACATCGTCTTCACCGGTTGGCCTGAGCCTGATTCTCGATGCTTTTTCATCGTATCGAAGGTCGAGACCGCCCTCATGCTCCACCGCCTCAACACCCAAAATGTTGATCGCATAAGCGCGCCACGCTTCAATGTCGGAAACTCCAATCCCCAGATAACCCAATGCGTTAACGGATGTCATGGCAACCTCTTCTACTTTTGTCATCATCCATAGTGATGGTTTTCAGGTCGGCGTTAGTACATGGTTCCGGGTGGAATATCACCACCAAACGACTGAACCCCCCACGAGAAATAAACGGTTTCAGGCACGTTGCACACGTGCGTAATGCTTGTTTGCATATCGCGCCAAAGCCGTTCCAGACCATTGGCTTCTTGGATGCCCGCAGAACCCGCCAACCGCGCGAGCGGCGCAAGGGATTCGAACACCCGATCACTCGCCCGTGCCTGGTTGCGTCTAAACCTTAGCCGCTGCTCCGGCGAGATCTTCGCTCCGGTCGAGGCATAGTCATACAGGTCACATAGCATTTGCTTTAAGTGGCACTCACCAGCCTCGAGGTCTGCTTCAGCAACGGAATAAGCTTGAATGTACGTGGGGTCAGTTTTGGCTACATGGCCCATCACAGACACCCGCGTCTTCATGTAGTCTCGCTGCGCATTGAGATAGCATCGCGCGATGCCCAGGGTGCTGGCAGCGATCGCAGCTGGGAACATGATGCCGAACATCATGCCGTAAAGCGGCACGCCCGGGCGCCGTTCATCCGCATAAATGCCTTCTGTCACCTTAGGTTGTTCCATTGTGCGATATTCAGGGACAAAGGCCTCAAGGCAACGCACATTCTTGCTGCCGGTGCCCTTGAGTCCCATCACATTCCAACTATCGTCGACAATCTCGTAAT
>CAYZUV010000419.1:0-1902 GCA_964481245.1 uncultured Pseudomonadales bacterium | reverse complement strand
CCGTCTTCTTCGCTGATCTGAAGGTGCGGCGACTGTTCGGGCAGCAGGACCTTTTCATCGATTTCGTCACACAGGGCCCGAAGCGCGCGTTTAATGATGCCGTAGTCAAATAAAAGGCCTGCCTCCGAAAGTGCCGCAGTGATCTGGCATGCAACTTGGAAGTTATGGCCGTGCAAATCCTCTCGATCCGTGGCGTTGAAAATCGTGAAGTGCGCAGCAGAAAAATTCATAGCCTCTTTGGCGACTTCGATGGTGGCAAAGCGTTGAGTCAAAAGGGGTGGCCCGTTGGTGTTCAGAGCCAGTGTACCCCAGGCGCTTAAGTCGAGCGAGGGTAAGCCCTTGGTGGTGTGTGCGGGTCAATTCTGAGAGACTCGGTTGGTGGCTAAATCGCGAAGTCGATGAGAAAAGAGGACAATAGTATGGCGTTATCAAAGTTAAGCCGGTCGATCAAAGGTAAGGTGGTGATTGTGACGGGTGCGGCGAGTGGCATGGGGCGGGCAACCGCGCATCTCTATGCCGATGAAGGCGCCAAAGTCGCGCTCATTGACGTCAATGAGGGTCCGCTCACCGAGGTCCTGAATGAGATCCGCGGTGCAGGCTATGAGGCGGAGGCCTGGACGCTCGACCTTCTTGATCGTTCCGCCATTGCACCCTGCGTCGATGCGATTGCGGCGCATTTTGGTGGTATCGATATATTGATTAATAACGCAGGGATATCCATTCCAGCACCGATCGACAGTGATCATTATGTTGACGCTTGGGACAAGGTGTTTGGCGTGCTTATCACTGCGCAAACGTTGCTGTGCCGAGCGGTGCTGCCCTATATGCGTCGGGGTGGCTGGGGCAGAATTGTCAACATCGCTTCGACGGAAGGCTTGGGTGCCACCAAATATGGCAGCCCTTATACCGCGGCAAAAACGGGCGTGATCGGGTTGACTCGCTCGTTGGCTGTGGAATTAGGTCGAGAAAATATCACGGTAAACTGTGTTTGCCCTGGACCGATTAAAACAGGGATGACCGCTCGAATCGCCGATGAGGATAAGGTGGTTTTTGCCAAACGAAGAACCGCACTTGGCCGATACGGTGATCCTGAAGAAGTCGCCCACGCGACTTTCAGTCTCACGTTGCCCGCTATGCAATACGTGACTGGCGTGACCCTGCCGGCAGATGGTGGACTCACCATCAAGAACGCCTAGATCCTAAGGCGTCGGCGTCGGCGCGATGGGATACTGCCGTTTGAGCTCGTGGTCGGGCGGCTTTATCCACGAGTGCTGACGTTGCTATGGATAGGTGGCAGATACGCTGCCGTCTTTAAATTGTGGCTCCGATTTCACTCGTTTTATGGCGCGAGCATCAAACGCTTCAAGACTGATGGATCCACAGTCGCGTCCCCCAAAAAATTCCAGCGGATCAGTATCAAGCGGTATCGATGAGCCGCTTACAAACCGAGCGACCAAGCATCAAAAACGGGGTCGGGTTGCAGGTCATCGAAGCGGGATGATGGTCAACGCCAAGCCCGCTGTCTTAACCCCCTTCACGTGCGAGGGGCCCATCCACCGTCTGGCTAGACTGAGGCAACGCCCTCGGCAAGCGCGGCCGGGACTTCAATGGTTCGAACACGCAGATATTCGCCGAAGGACTTGGCTTGACCGTCGATTCGATTATTTGAAGAGACCCCTTCACCAAGAATGTCTCGGATATAAAAATTCAGCGATCGCATGTTCGGTAATTCATACCGCTCAATGTCATATTGCGCGACATCAGGACACAGTGCCTTCAGTTGTTCGACGGTAAGAAAGTCATGCAAGAAAGCATAAGCCTCATCGCTTCTTGCCCAAACGCCGCAGTTCGCAGCGCCGCCTTTATCGCCCGAGCGAGTGCCAAAGAGGCGTCCAAACGGAA
>CAYZUV010000418.1:0-1914 GCA_964481245.1 uncultured Pseudomonadales bacterium | reverse complement strand
ATTATTCCAGCAGCGACCATCCTGTTAATCCGTGACGGACTTGAAGGCCTTGAAGTTTTTATGGTGGTACGCCATCACCAGATTGATTTTGCCTCTGGCGCTTTGGTCTTCCCGGGCGGCAAGGTGGATGCCCAAGACTCGTCGGTCACTGACCTTTGCGATGGCATCGAGGGGCTGAGTGAAGGCGATATCGCGATGCAAGTGGGGGCTGTCCGTGAGGCATTCGAGGAATGCGGTGTGCTGCTTGCGAGGGACGAAAACGGCGACGTCATTAGCGGCGGGCGGCTCTCGACCCTTCAAAACGACCGAGCAAAGCTGAATGCGGGCGAGCTAGGCCTCAGAGATTTTCTTGAGCGGGAGCAGCTGCGCCTCGCTTGTGACCTTCTCGTGCCCTTTGCGCACTGGATCACCCCAGAGATGATGCCCAAGCGGTTCGATACCAAGTTCTATCTAGTCGACGCGCCCAGCGATCAACTGCTGGCACACGATGGCTACGAATCGGTTGACTCCATCTGGATATCCCCCAACGCTGCCCTTCGAGGAAACGCTGAGGGCACTTACACCATCATTTTTCCCACACGATTGAACGTCGAACTCTTAGCGGAATCAGATTCCGTCGCGGCGGCGCTGACCGCCAGTCGGTCTAGACATATTGTGACCGTCCTGCCCTGGACCGAGAAAAGAGACGACGGCAACTATCTTTGCATTCCAGCAGATGCCGGTTATGCCGTGTTCGAGGAAATGATGCCAGCACGCGGGGGTTGAAAACATCGAAGCTGGGAGGGCACTCCCATCTTGCGCAAAAAACGCTGCGTTAGGCCAAATGCCTGAAGGAAAACATCAGCCCGCAGTTCCCTGCAGCGTCCTTACCACAAACCCTTGTCTGCACAACGTATTTTGCTCTAAAGGCAGCACCCCGATGTCAAGCGCAGCGCTTAGCACCCGAAAGCCTTAGGGCTCTAGACGCCCCCAGCAGGGTTCCTTTCTTCGTTGGCGGGTTTAACCCCCAAAATCATCGAGGAAAATGTTGTCCCGCTCGACACCCAAGTCATCCAGCATGGTGAGCACCGCTTGATTCATCATGGGCGGTCCGCACATGTAGTACTCACAATCTTCTGGCGCGGGGTGGTCTCTCAAATAATGTTCGTAGAGAACGTTGTGGATAAACCCTGTTTTGCCATCCCAGTCCTCAAGATTCTGATCGGAGAGCGCAATGTGCCAAGTGAAATTGGGATTATCTGCAGCTAGCTTATCGAACTCGTCCACGTAGAACAGTTCACGTTGATTTCGACCGCCATACCAAAACGTGATCTTACGGTCGGTTTTAATGCGTAGTAGCTGATCGAAAATGTGCGCCCGCATCGGCGCCATTCCAGCGCCACCGCCGATGAAAACCATCTCTGCCTCGGTTTCCTTCGCAAAAAATTCTCCATATGGCCCAAAGATAGTGACCTTATCGCCCGGCTTGAGCGAGAAAATATACGACGACATCTTGCCCGGCGGGAAGTCTGTCCCTGGAGGCGGAGAAGCAATACGAATGTTGAATTTCATGACCCCCTTCTCTTCAGGGTAGTTCGCCATCGAGTAAGCGCGAATGGTCGGTTCATCCACTGTGGCCACGTGATCAAACACGCCATACTTGATCCAATCGCCTTGGTACTCTTCTGCCACATCGATATCTGAGTACTTCATTTTGTAAGGGGGGATCTCAAACTGCACGTAACCACCCGCCCTGAAATCCACTTCCTCCCCTTCAGGTAATTTTAAGACCAATTCCTTGATGAACGTTGCGACATTGTCGTTAGAGATGACTTCACACTCCCAACGCTTCACGCCGAAAAACTCGGCAGGGACCTCGATTTTCATATCTTGCTTGACGGCGGTCTGACACGATAAACGCCAACCCTCTTTTGC
>CAYZUV010000417.1:0-1921 GCA_964481245.1 uncultured Pseudomonadales bacterium | reverse complement strand
TCGGATTGACCTGTGGGTGTTCTGCCCCTAGCCAAATAACGCTGGCTGCGAGATCAGCCATTGGCGACAAGACGGCCACTAAATCTGAGAACGTTTTAGAAACCGTACCTGCTTCAAGCGCTGATTGCATTTGGGTTCGGGTCGGCCACCACAGTTCAAGAATTCCATCGTAAAAGGCTTCCATTTGCCCACCTCGAGCATCGGTGAGCGCCTTGTTGGCACTGGTTTCCGTCAATGTTAGACGCACCATGCGCTCAGCACTTAGTTCAATACCGAAGTCGGTCAAAGCTGATGACCAATGCCCCTGCCATTCGCGACTAAATGCTTCCCTTGAGACGTTTTTGGCACGCCTGACATACCATTCCAATCGAATCATCTCGCAACCTCGCTTTGCCTACCTGGTTGAATTCGACCGTGAGGACGAATCACCTCACTGCTTTGCCATCTGGGGCTGATCATCGGGAATCTCGACCCAAGACTGCTTGCTATCGCACCAAGCATGAAACTGAGGCGCGAAGTCGCCCGTGTCGTCCAGGGTACCGGTTTTTAAGAAGATCGTATCGGGCGTACCCGGCAACGCTGAATAGATCGGTGATCCGCAATGCCCACAAAAATGTCGTTCAACGGCAGTACCGCTCTCCGTTTCGCTGTCGATATAGCACTTAAGTGAATCGCCCCTCAGCGTAAATGCCGACTTCGCCACACCCCAGAGCGTTGAAAATGCAGACCCCGCCTGGCGCTGACAATTCTTGCAATGGCATATCCCCGCCATTTGAGGTGCTTCAGAGATTTCATAACTGACCTGACCGCACAAACAATGCCCCTGATAACTCGCCATCGCGCACTCCTTGAAATTTTCTTGCCGCTGACCTGGCATTCGCCTCACGCCTTCGCTCAGTCACGCGAATGCTCCTGGACCCGTGATCATTTCCTTTACGAGCGTTAAATGCAACGACCACAAGACGCCTTTCTTGCGCCCAGTCTCTAGGAGTCCAATGCTGACTCAAACCATTGACCTCGCGCCCCCTTAACAGCACGCTGTCCACTAGCGCATGAATCACGCGGTGGATCCACTCACATCCTCTTTGGCTTCAGACTCGCGCCACGGCATAATCATTCATTTCGCGAGGAAAAAACCATGTCCGATACGCGACATCCGCTAACACCTCAAGAGGCCTGGGTCATTCTTGATAAGGGTACTGAACCCCCGTTCACGGGCGAGTACGATCGACATTTTGAAGCCGGTCATTACGTCTGCAAGCAATGTGACACCCCGCTCTATCGATCAAGTGACAAATTCCAAGCTCATTGCGGTTGGCCAGCTTTCGATGATGAGATCGCTGGCGCGGTTCGGCGTGAGGTGGATGCTGATGGGTATCGCGTGGAAATACTTTGCGACAACTGCGACGGCCATTTGGGCCACGTATTCGAAGGCGAGTACCTGACCGAAAAGAATACGCGTCACTGCGTGAATTCGATTTCTATCAAGTTCGTTGCAGGTGATAGCTAGCCCAGACCAATCGCTCCGGTTGGGGGCTCGCAACCCACAAACCTGACTTTAGCTGAATGTCATCAGAAGGCTTCTGCGGTCATCTAAAGGATCCACCCTTTGCGCAGACCCCAAAGACGGATCAGCCTGGGCCATCGGCGCGCGGTACTCCTCTAAGGATTGTATCCCCATACACGACGGGCACTGAGGTCAACCCACCCTCATCCAAAGACTAAGCGCGCATCGAGACGTGCATTCTGCGACGGATCCACGGGGATATCACTAAAAGCCCTGCGGCCACCGCAATCGCAAAGTATCCAAGCTTTTCAAAGACCAATGTGTAAATCACGAGCGATGCTTGTCCAGAGGACTCCGTATTTTGGTCGTCAATGGCCATTAACCCCGCGATTAACCCTGCGGCATACGCGGCAA
>CAYZUV010000416.1:0-1954 GCA_964481245.1 uncultured Pseudomonadales bacterium | reverse complement strand
GAATTGCGTGGGCAATTGGTGCAGGCGATGATGATGGCGGATGACTCGTCGCGCGGTGCGCCAACCACAGAGCAATTTGCGTTGGACTAAAGCTCCGCTCAGCTGGCTTGTTTGCGCGGGTCTTATTCGATGAGTCCCTTCAGCGTTGTGCCGAGAAGGTTAATGCCTTGTTCGATTTTGTGCGTGTCATAAGCCGCAAAAGAGAGACGCATGGACTGGGCGTGGGCGCCCGTTGAAGAAAAACTGGCACCCGGTTGGTAACCCACGCCTTGCTCGCGGACGCGGGGGAGAAGCGCTGTCGTGTTGGCTGCTTCTTTAAGCGTCACCCACACGAAGTATCCCCCTCTGGGCGCGACCCAAGTGGCGATGGATCCAAGGTGTTGGGTCAGGCACGCATGCATTACGCGAGCTCTGGTTTGCAAAATGGTCCGCGTGGTCTCAAGCAATGACGGTTGCCGACCCGCCTCTAGAATCGCACCCACCAAGATGGATCCCCATTGATTGATGGCACCGCCGCTATTCACCCAGCCGAGGTCGAGCAGGCGTTCTCGAAGGGGCGCACGGCACTGGATCCAACCAACTCGCAACCCTGGTGCGAGTATCTTTGAAAATGTACCCAAGCTGAGAATCTTTGCATCGGCTGCGCGACTGGCGAGGCTGGATTCGACTTGGTGGTCAAATCCCAGGTATTGATAAGCCTCGTCGCTGACCAATAACGTACCTGACTTCGAACACAAGGAAATCAAGGACGCGATAGCTTCAGTGGACAAGCTGTCGCCCAAGGGATTGCTGAAGAATGGAATGGTATACAGAAGTTTTGGTTGATGGGCCTCGATCAGCTGTCCGAGCGCTTGTGTGTCGATCGTTCCCGCTGATCTCGAGAAGGTCACCAGTTCCAAACCGTGATCCGCAAAAATTTGGAAAGCCAGAAAGTAGCTCGCGTCCTCAATGAGCACAGTATCGCCGGGAGACGTAAATGCCTGGCAAATCATGTCGAGTGCTTGAGATGCGCCCCCAGTGAGCATGAGTTCTTCCGCTGCAACGGGATGGTGGGAGTTAGCGGATATAAATTGGGCGAGCGGTTCCAAGAACTGGGGCTCACCTTGCGGTACCCCGTAGTTGACGGACCCGGAGGACAAGGTCGCTCCGACGTGAGCGGAAGCCTGTTTGAGCGCGTCGATCGGAATCAACGCTTGATCGGGTTGGCCCACTGCAAAGTTGATGAGGTTTGGATCATCTGCTCTTTCAAATGCGACTCGAGTCAAGTAGATGTACTCCGAAGCGGTAATCGGTGACGAACAAGCAGAATGCCTAGGTAAACCAGGCTCGCTGAGACTAAGCCTGGCCAAAGCGGATCCTCGAAGAAAGGATGCTTCGGCAGATGGTCCACTGCGAAGCGGCAAACCAGCACGGCCATCAGTCCCGTCATGGCGCTATAGAAACTGGCTGTTGCATCCCCTCGCCATCGGTACACGGCCCAAAATGTCGGCAGCAAGAGTGCCGCGGCGTTTATCGTGAATCCTAGAACCAAGAGATCGATCACATCACGCATTTGCCAGGCCAAAAAGGTTGCCCCGCAACCCACGATGGCCGAGGCCAGCATGCTGACGATCAGAAGCGTTTTGCGAGTCGCCTCCGGGTTGATAAAGCGCTCATAAAGATCATGGGTCACGTTGCCCGCGGCGGTCAGAATACAGATATCGGCCGTGGACATGATTGCGGCCAGGACACCGCAGAGCATCAGGCCTTTGATGCCCGCAGGGAAGTAGGCCATCACAAATGCGGTTAAAACATCATCTCCCGATTCAATCGGGGGCAACGTGATCAGCGCGGTCATGCCGAGCCAAACCGCGGCCAACCCCATGGGCAAAATCAGTATACCCGCAAGAATAGGCGCCCTGCGAGCGGATTGAGTCGAGTCCGCAGCGTAGCACCGAGTGAAGCTGTCCATGGC
>CAYZUV010000415.1:0-1969 GCA_964481245.1 uncultured Pseudomonadales bacterium | reverse complement strand
ATGACGAAATGTGCAGCGTCCTTCGGCGGCTTATCACTGCCCATTTTAGGTTTGGTGGGTTACCAAGTGGCTAGGGGGGCCACCAATGGGCCGACGGAGCTGCTTTGGCTCGGTATTCTCTATGCGATTGTGCCAACCATATTCTTCGGCATTGCGTTTTACCTCTGCGCCACTTGGCCACTGACGGCCAGCGTCCATCAAAGGCTGCAAAACCTGGTGGAGCGCAAACAAGCGCGCTATCAAACCACCTAGTCCACTAAGTCTTCGAGGTCCTCACCACTCAAAAGCCGTTCAATAGCTTCTAGGCGTTCAATCACCGAGGTGAGCTCCAGAATCTTCTGCATCCTCGAGGCATCAAACCGGATGTATTGAAACAATCGATTGGAAAACTCGCTTGACGTCTGATCGATCCAGTCGTCGCTGGTCAGGATCTTGGCCAATTCCTTGCCTTGGCGACCGAGCAATTCAATCAGCAGAGCTGTGATGTGCTGTGTGCGCTCGGAGTAGTCCTCCGTCGCATCTCGGTCGACCAGTCGCTCCGCACGCACAACGCGGTAAGGCAGTGTTTGCACTTCCTCCACCATGCGATAGCGACCCACCATGTCGACGGTGGCGTGAATGCGCCCATCGTCGAGCACATCTTTAATCTCACAAGGGCCAGCAGAAAAGATAGCCTGCGGAACATAAGTGGCTTGGTTAGAGGCCAACGCTTCTTCTTGCGTTTGCTTGGGTTTTGCTGCGTGGATTTCTTTCACCGTATGACAAATACCGACCATTCGGCCGGACGAACTGCAATCATGCACCATCTTTCGATAGCGTGGCTCAAAGACATGCAGCGGAATCACGGTGCCCGGAAAAGCGACCAAATCCGGAATAGGAAAGAGTGCGATTTCAACGTCTTGATCGACGGCATCGGCAACAAGGGTTAGTTTTGTCGAGGACGCTTGGCTCATCTCAATTACCTTGGCATATCAAATCTTACGACCGCTTCCCCTTGAGGGATTGGTCAAGCCTCGATCGGTCTCGCCTATCACCGACGGTTGACTCGCAGCACAGCATGGACCAACTTTTCACGTCTCTGGCATACTCGCACAAAACAGCCCCTATTGGACGCACCCATGACGAAGTTCTCCATCCTTGACCTGGTTCCAATCACCAAAGGCAGCGATGCGAACACTGCGCTTGCGCGCAGCCGAGAACTGATCATCCTGGCCGAGAGGCTAGGCTATACGCGGTACTGGGTTGCAGAGCATCACAACATGCCGGGCATCGCGAGCTCCGCAACCGCCGTGGTGATCTCGCATCTTGCGGGCGCAACCACCTCCATCAGAGTCGGGTCAGGCGGCATTATGCTGCCGAATCACGCCCCCCTCGTGGTGGCTGAGCAATTCGGCACGCTGGCGTCGTTGTTCCCCGGTCGGATTGATTTGGGGCTCGGCCGTGCGCCGGGTACCGATGGCCTCACCATGCAAGCGCTACGGCGAAGTTTAGATTCGAATGTCGAGGACTTCCCTCGTGATGTGGTTGAGCTGCAACACTACTTAAAACCTATTCAATCGGGTCAGCGAGTTGTCGCAACCCCAGGTGCAGGCACCGAAGTCCCCATCTGGATTTTGGGCTCGAGCCTCTTCGGGGCCCAGCTGGCCGCACTCCTCGGGATGCCTTTTGCTTTTGCCTCCCATTTTGCACCCACGTATTTGGACACCGCCATTCGAATGTATCGCGAGAACTTCAAACCGTCAGACACGCTGCGCGAGCCGCACGTCATGATCGGCGCGAACTTATGCGTTGCCGAGACAGACGACGAGGCGCAGTTTCTGAGAAGCTCAGCGCTACAATCCTTCGTCAATTTACGACGTGGCCAGCCTGGACCTTTGCCACCACCCGTCCAGGATTTCGAACAACAGCTGAATCCGGGCGAACGACAAATGATGCAGGACATCGGGCAAGTGTCTGCGGTGGGAAGCCC
>CAYZUV010000414.1:0-1975 GCA_964481245.1 uncultured Pseudomonadales bacterium | reverse complement strand
ACTGATGGTTCGCAACGCACCTCCAGCTTAAGCAAAACGCTCGCCTGGGAGATTCCCCTCGGTCGCTCACGGAGCATTTGTTACGGCGAAGACAACACCTTTGTGCACCAACCAGGCATCTGCTAGGCGCATTGCAGCTCACCCCAAGCATCGAATAGCGGCGCGACGCGACCGAATTCGCGCTCGAGTGCAGCCTGCGCACACCCCCCAAGCACCTGTGCTAAGGTGGTCCTCAAGTTCATATCTCTGTGGCGCGTGACCGAAGCCTCCCCCAAAGTTGATTGGTTCATATTCTCCCTAGGTGCTGCACTCCTGAGTCTGGTGGTGCTGCCCATCGTTGTGTTCCCCGAAGCAAGCCAGGCGCTGATTGATCAAGCCTTTCGCTTTATCACCCGTGAGTTAGGTGTGCTCTACGTGGCCCTGGCAACGTCGATCTTGGTGTTCCTCATCTATGCCGCCGCCGGCCCCTGGGGGCGCGTTCGACTGGGGGATGGCGACGCGCGTTACAGCCAATTCAGCTGGATCTCCATGCTCTTTTGCTGCGGCATTGGCGGATCCGTCATTTACTGGGGGGCAAGCGAGTGGGTGTTTTATTACGTCGCGCCACCCTTCTCAACCGAGCCAGAATCAGATGCGGCAACGCTCTGGGCCACCACCTACGGCATGTTCCATTGGGGTCCCGTCGGGTGGGCGCTCTATTGCCTGCCGACGCTCGCCATCAGCTGCGCCTATTATCTTGGCCGGTCGCCCTCACTGCGGCTCAGCGCAGCCTGCGAGGCAGGCCTGGGGCGCTTTCAATCAGGCGGCCTTCGGCGGTTCATCGATCTTTTGTTTATTGTCGGGCTTTTGAGCAGCGCGGCGACCGGTTTGGGCTTTGGGACTGCGGTTGCCACCAGCGCACTGACACGACTGGCCGGCATTCCAGACAATTTCAGCACGCAGCTGGCGCTCATCGCTGTCATCACAGTTCTGATTTCGATCTCCGTTTATCGAGGCCTAGATGACGGCATTAAAACCCTCAGCAATATCAATAGCGTGCTTGCGCTTGTGCTGCTCGCCTGCGTCTTTGTGCTTGGACCCACATTGTTCATTGCCGAAACCAGTCTCGCCGCCCTGGGCCATGGCTTACAACACTTCATTCAAATGTTGACCTGGACGGACCCCCTAGGCCGCGATCAATTCGTTGAAAACTGGACCGTCTTTTACTGGGCCTGGTGGCTGGCGCTTGGGCCTTTTGTTGGTATGTTCGTGTGCAAGATCTCGGAGGGTCGCACCGTGCGCGAGCTGATCACAGGCATGCTGCTCTGGGGAAGCCTCGGCTGCGCGCTCTTCTTCATGATCTTGGGTAATTTCTCGCTGAATCTCGAATTGACTGGGCAGATGAATGTGGTCGAAGAATCCCAAAGCATGAGCCCATCGTACGCGCTGAGTCACGCGGTGACCTATCTACCCGGCGCCAGCCTTTGGCTCATTTTTGTTGCCGTGATCGGCACGATCTTTACGGCGACCACCTATGATTCAGCCGCCTACACACTCGCCGCGGGCGCTACCCAGCGATTGGCCCCAGGCCAGCATCCTGAGCGCTGGCATCGGGTGTTTTGGGCGCTGGCGCTGGGCACGCTACCCGCCAGCCTGCTTTATCTTGGTAGCCTCCGCGCGTTGCAAACAGCCACCATCGTGGCGAGTGTCCCGCTGCTGGTGATCTATGTGATTTTGATGATCTCCATCACACGCACCCTCCGTTCGGCAAGTTAACCGATCGGACGGATCACGTTCGAAAGCATCTTTTTGCGGTACCTCTTGAGCTCGCCTCTTCGGGACCTCTTGTCAGTCAGGCCTGCTGCGTCCAAACGCCCTACAAAGAGCCAGTCAGAGGGACGATAGGATTGCCTGAAAGTAACGGGGTTACTCAGCCAACAGGAACCCAGATAAGGCATCGAGCACCTGATTGGGCGCTTCACTGAGCATCGAATGG
>CAYZUV010000413.1:0-1983 GCA_964481245.1 uncultured Pseudomonadales bacterium | reverse complement strand
GATCGTGTTGCCCTTGGCGAGACCTAAATGCGCGGTGATGGTTCGGCCAGCGATGGTTTCTGATGTGGTCACTAACACGGTTGGTTGCTCCTCGGATGGATAAGGGTGGTAATCAGATGCTCTAAGTCAGGGAATTGAACCGTAGCGGTCACTCTTTAACCTCCCCATACGGATCATGCCGTCGGTCTCGAAGGCGTTCAAATAGGACGATTGCGAGGCCGATCATGAGTCCGATCACTAACGCGGCGAGGCTGATGTGAACCCACAGCTCACGCGTCGCGGAATCCGTCTCAAAAACTCCTAGCCCCTGCAGCAGTCCAAATAAGATCAGCCCGCTGTAGCCGCCGATAGCTAAGCACCACACGAGAACATACCTTGACGTACGTTCTGGGCCTACAGACGTTGGGTCGATCGGAGGTTGATTCATCACTCTCCCCTTGGGTGCGTTTTCGTGACGTATCACGTTGAGCATCTTCTACCGATTTCGCAAGAAGTTGTCGAGCGCTAAATGAATCAAAGACCCTCGGTTTCGCTTGCCCAAGTCCGCTTGCTTAAGTTCGATTGTGGTAGGGAATAGCCCTGAAACTGCAAGGTCGAAGGCGTTGATGGTGTCCCCATGAGGCGCTGCGTGTAATTACGCTCATTAAATTGGGCTTAGGGCGCGAGGCTCGATCGGGCTTGAATGCCCCATGTATCCTTGATCTTCGTCACAATGTAGAGCGATCGATATTGGCCGATGGATTCACCGGCTTCGTTGTATCGTTCGAAAACGGTTTCCAAATGCACCTTTTGATCCGATACCAGCGTAGGCGTGCGGGAAATCCAGGCAGAGCGTCGCCAGCCCGTGGCTCTCAATCTTTCAAATGCAGGGCGCGCTCTGAAGCTCGACGCGTCTTGAAAGACGGTGACGTTGCCGCTCGCGAAGCGGACGTGGGGGTAGTGCAGCGTGTTAGACCATCGTTCCACATTCTCTTCGTTGAAGGCCGCCATAAACTCGTCAAGGACGCCAAGAGCTTTGTCGAGCGGCGTCTGCGCCTGCGCTAGGCTGGCACTCGTGATCAACATCAGGGACAAGATGAATCGCATGGCGTGCTCCAGAGTGAGATGTGGGATGGATTGCGTGGAACAGGTCGTTTGCGTCTGTTCCCCACGTCCTAGAAAATGTCACGGGGGTAAGGAGTCGGTCAAGTGACGCAGAAAGTGGTGGATTTCGACAAGGCCAAACAGAAGCCGATAGAAGCGAAGAAATCAGCGCGTCTTAAATCCATGCAGGATGCGTTTGAAGACTATCGCTCGAAAGCGCTTGGGACAAAGAAGGCAAAGAAGAAATCGAAAAAGAAGTCGAAGAAAGGTCGTAAAGGTGCTTGAGGGGCAGCGCAGCTGGCAGTTTCAAGAGGTCCACTCAGCCCTCGGCAAAAGATGTGGTTCTGAAGAGAAAAGGTGATTCGTGGCCTACTGGCTCGTAAAGAGTGAACCCGAAGAATGTGGGATCGAAGATTTTGTAAAAAAGGGTCGAGAACCCATCTGCTGGGATGGTATTCGTAATTATCAGGCGAGAAACTTTCTGAGAGCGATGTCGGTGGGCGACGCCGTCTTTCTCTATCACTCGAGTTGTCGCGTGATTGGGATCGCTGGAACGCTCGAAGTCACCCGAGAAGCCTACCCCGACCCTCTCCAGTTCGATTCCGAATCACGCTACTTTGACCCCGCAAGCCCTCATGATGAACCTCGGTGGACCGCCGTAGATCTAAGATTGGTTCGTTCTTTCCCAAGAATCGTGGAGCGCTCGGAACTGCAGTTGATGCACTCATTTTCTGACTCAGCGTTGACCCGTCGTGGCTCGCGGCTTTCCGTGATGCCAGTCACGGAGGATCAGTGGCGCGATGTGTTAAGTCTGGTAGGCTGATGATCGGCCCGTTTTTATGCGCGCCCATGAAAGGCTCCACAGTGCACGGCCCTTTGAACCGATGAGGATGCGCCTGA
>CAYZUV010000412.1:0-1984 GCA_964481245.1 uncultured Pseudomonadales bacterium | reverse complement strand
CCAAATTGACGCATCAATTTTTCTCGAACCAATTCAGCGACCAAGAATTTTTGACTTCGATCGGTGACCTCGTTTGGAGAAAAATAAAAAGGCGATTCGGGCAAATGCTCAATAATCAATTGCTCGAGAACCTCTAAGTTTGACTGCTTACTTGCAGAAATTGGCACAAACGTCGCCTCAATGCCTCGATCCTTCAATCGGGCAATTATAGGCAGGACCTCGGCGGTATCGGTCAGACGATCCACCTTGTTCACTGCGACAATTAGCTTTGATGACGTCCTCTGAATACGATCCATGATCATTTCGTCATCGGCGTTAAAAATATGCCGATCGACCAGCATCACAATCACATCGACGTCCTTGATAACACTTTGAGCCGCACGATTCATATAACGATTAATCGCCCGCTTTTGATTGGAGTGGATTCCTGGGGTATCTACAAAGAGAATCTGAACCCTTTCGACGGTTTTGATCCCTAAGATATGGTGGCGAGTGGTCTGCGGTTTTCTCGACGTGATACTGATCTTTTGTTCGATCAGCGCATTCATCAACGTGGATTTACCCACGTTGGGTCGGCCAACAATGGCGACGTATCCAGCGCGCGTTGGAGAGGACATGAATTCAAACCTCCATAAGATCGAGCGCTTTTTGGGCGGCCATTTGCTCAGCCCACTTAATGGAGGACGCAGCTGCCTCGACGGGCTCGTGAAGGAGCGGCACCTTGACGTGCACCGTAAAGATTCGATCGTGGTCCTTACCCTCACTATTCACCACTTGGTATTGCGGTAAGGTTAAAGCCTGAGCCTGAAGATACTCCTGCAATCGAGTCTTTGCGTCTTTCAATCCGCTCGCTTCAAGGCTGGACAAATTCTCCCAATCAAACTGCTGTTCGATGACCCGCCGCGCGCATTCCAGCCCCTGATCGAGATAAATCGCTCCTAGGACAGCTTCAAGCACATCCGAGAGGATTGACGCTCGATGCATACCGCCCGATTTTCTCTCGCCTGGACCAAGTCGAATATACCGACCCAGTTCTAACGTCTTCGCAACCTCAGCGAGGGACTCACGACGAACCAGAGCGACTCTCATACGGGTCATACTGCCCTCATCCAAGTCTGGGTATCTCTTGAAGATCGCCTCCGTGACCAATAGTTCCAAGACTGCATCACCCAAGAACTCTAGTCGCTCATAGTTGGGCGCACCCGCGCTTCGATGGGTTAGCGCTTCAGACAGTAAGGCTTGATTTTCGAAAACGACCTGGAGTGCGTGCTCAACAGTCTTGAGGGATCGATCAGTCGGCACGTTCGACGCCGAAGTCATAATGTTCGTCGAAGGTAATCAGGAACTCCACATTCGCGATCAGCGGGGACTTGACCTCGTAATCCATGCTGACAGTGACACGACCACGCTTCTCTTCGATAGTGACCAAACCATCATCCAACATGTTCTTCAGGTTATTCATTTGAAGACGCTTTGCGAGTTGCGCTCGCACCTCGATGACACTGACCGTTTGGCCTTGGGTTGATTCCTGGAGCCCCATGACTTGCTCACGAGCGGCATAGTGATCCAAATACGTTGGCGCAAACTTCATCGCCGTTCCGACTAAAAGCGCGAGCATGAGCAAGACGCCCAGCCAATCGCCGAAAAACGCACCCCGCAGCTGAGTTGGCCATCTCAAATCACTCATCGGCTTGTTACGAGACTGCATCGTTTCCTCTCACTGAATCCAGCGGGTGGTTGCGAAAGTGGGCATTGAAAGCCCAGGGTCTTTGTGCATCCAAACAGCAAAGGCACGGCCCACTACGTTCTCATCTGGGACGAACCCCCAATACCTAGAATCATTACTCTGGTCTCGGTTATCTCCCATCATAAAGTAGTGCCCCTCGGGCACCATCCATTCTTGAATGCGAGGATCATTGTAGACATTTCGATGAATTTCATGCGGCGTGTCTGAGAAACGCTCCTCAAAGAGTAATTGTTGAGG
>CAYZUV010000411.1:0-1987 GCA_964481245.1 uncultured Pseudomonadales bacterium | reverse complement strand
AACGGTGCGTACCCACGTGGCGGTCATCGAAATAAACATCGAACAGGTACGTCGCTCTCTGGTCCGCCAAAAGAGAGGAACACATGAAAAGCAGCATCCCCGCAAGTGCATGACCGCCGAGCCGCCGACGGCACCTTTGCCGTGCTGGCTTCCTCCTTGCGGCGCGTGCGCCAGTAGCCGTTCCAAGCTGTCCAGAGAGTTTCGTTTGGTAGCGTGACTTCATAATCCAGGTGGCATCTAGTGCGAGCATCGCGAGTTGACTGTCTCAATTGGCATGCTTGCTGTACGGGGCGCCTCGCCCTCTAGATCAAATCGGCGGAGATCCTCACGTGATAACGGTTGGAGTCGGGGATTGAGCCACGTTCGTGGGGTCAGCTCTGACGTTCCCTTGCCACTCGGCACCCGAGGGAAAATTTGGGTACACTCCCGGGCTTCGACGAGTTAGAGGGCGGTAGGATGCAAAAGATTGGTGTATTGGGAGCGGGGACCATGGGCGCAGGAATTGCCCAGGCGTTTGCTATGGCGGGTAAAGATGTTGTCCTACGCGATATTACGGACGCCCTAGTGGAAAAGGGCATCAGCGGCATACACAGCAATCTCGATCGTTTTGTGGCGAGACAGCAGCTCACGCCGGATGAAGCGGATGCGGCGAAGCATCGGCTAACGGGCGCCGTCGACGTGGCTGCGCTAGCCGACCGAGAACTGGTGGTCGAGGCCATCGTCGAAAATATGGCGGTCAAGAAGACGGTCTTTGCTGAGCTTGACGAGGTGGTTCAGGGCGCCGGGATCTTGGTTTCGAATACCTCGTCACTTTCCATTACCGAAATCGCAAGCGCCACCCAACGTCCTGCACAGGTATTGGGAATGCATTTCTTTAATCCTGCGCCAGTCATGAAACTGGTTGAGGTGATTCGTGGTATTGCCACGTCTCAGCATACCGTCGATCAAGTGCTGGCTGTAACTCGCGACATCAATAAAGAACCTGTAGAGGTTGCCGAAGCGCCTGGTTTCGTCGTGAACCGAATTTTGGTCCCGATGATGAATGAGGCGGTTGGCATTCTCGCCGAAGGTCTGGCTTCGCCCCAAGACATTGATCAAGCCATGAAGCTCGGTGCAAACCACCCGATGGGCCCTCTGGCTTTGGCGGACTTGATTGGCCTCGACGTGCTGCTGAATGTGATGGATGTGCTGCACGAGGAATTCGGTGACCCGAAGTACCGGACACATCCATTACTAAGAAAGTATGTGAGAGCCGGATGGTACGGCCGAAAGACGGGCAAGGGTTTCTACGATTACGGCTAAAGCCAGTCTCGTCTCTTGCGAGCTGCTCAGGTGCAAGCGACTAGAGGCTTGAGTCGGCCTATTGAGGCGGGGCTGGATCAGGGAAAGGTTTGCCTGATTGATACCCGCCGTTCAGCCGGCGCGACTGAGCTGGATTAGCCGGTTTTCGCCGCACTCTTAAAGTGGTGAGTGTGCTGGCGCGAAGACAGTGAAGCGCCGCGCTCTCGCCGGCCAACCTCGACTTCGAACCAGGATCAAGTCCGAAATAGGTGGTACGAGCGCTCGTGCGGATGCTGCTTGCGCTGATCTGAAGCGTCGAATTAAGCGTTGGGTGGAGTCACTGGCTGAGCTGAATGTAGCAGTGTTGCAACCAGTCGCCCTTCAGGATCAAACAAACGCCCCTCGCATGTTGCGATTCGGTTGCCGAGTCGGATGATCTTTGTGCGCACGCTTGCCGGACCCTTCGGCAATGATCGATGGAACATCATATGCAAGTCAGTGGTCAGCGGTGCCTTGCTACCATCGTAACCATCGATCATAGCTGCTGAGGTGGCATCGTCGAGCGCCGCCGCGATCATGCCTCCTTGAACGAACCCCATTGGGTTCAGGGACTCAGCGGGAAAGGTCAGCGAAAAAACGGATTCATTTTCCTCGTTCTGGACGAATCGCAGCTGGAACCAGCGCATGGTGGCACCAAATTGATCGC
>CAYZUV010000410.1:0-1997 GCA_964481245.1 uncultured Pseudomonadales bacterium | reverse complement strand
CAGCAGCATGGATAAACGCGAGCTGGCTCTGATCACGAATGATGTCCTGACAAAGTTCTTCATAGATGACTTGGTGAATCATTTGTCGGTCAGAAGGCCCTGGAATGACTGGCATCAGATCATGCTCGATTAACCGCTCGGTATAAAACGATTGTTCCATGGTGAATGCGGTTGCCATCAACCCGGGCCTTGTAAAACCTTGCTCAACCAGGCGCGCCGCCGTGGCATCGGCAATATGGATGAGCGGGATTCCCACGCCTCGCATCATCTGGTCTGCCACTTTATGCATGGTGTTGGTCGCAAGTCCAAGGACTTCCGCGCCACCCCGTTCCAGCGCTTTGGCTTCAAGATTGAGTCTATCGCCAGCTTCTTCCCAACGATCTTGAGCTTGAAGTAATTCAATCTCCGAGAAATTCACCGATCGAATAAGCAGTTCTGGTGAGTGAAGACCGCCACGATGCGCTCGCGTGATGTTGCAGAGCTCACGGTAGTAGAGCTGGGTTGATGCCGCAGACATTCCGCCCAAAATACCCAACGTTTTCAACTCAATAATCTCTTGGTGCTTAGGTTCCCATCATGACGCGGGAAGTGGCCGGCTTTCAATTGCTCAATCCACCGCGCAAGCCTCAAAGTAAAGCTCAGTCAACGTGTGGACCGATCACATGCACTCGGGGTCTGCGTGAGCGGCTCACAGCACGGAGCATGTGTGGCATCGCCGCCACGCGAGGCAGAGGGTGATCGATCCACTCAAGCAGGATTGACTAGAATATCCACAGGACGTCAGGTTCAAACGGAAAACTTTATGGGAGACGCTTTTCAAAGGTTTAACGTTGGGCTACTCGGACCTGCTGCCCGCGAACCCCACTGAGACTTATGGATGCCTTGTGCTCGTCATGCTGTTTGCTTGACCGCAGATGCCGCCGAATGCGCGTCAGAAAGTCACAGGCAGCGCAAACTCAACGATGCGCGCCGCCTTGCAAACTCCGCCATTTCTTGGTGCCCTAGGAAGGGTGATTAGCGCTCGATGAAGCTTTTTAACTGCTCCGAACGAGATGGATGCCTTAATTTGCGCAACGCTTTCGCTTCGATCTGGCGAATTCTCTCCCTCGTGACAGAGAATTGCCGACCAACTTCTTCCAACGTGTGGTCAGTATTCATATCGATACCGAACCGCATTCTGAGCACTTTCGCCTCTCGTTCGGTTAATGCCTGCAGCACATCATTCGTGGTCTCGCGAAGCCCTTCATCCGAGGCTTGATCCAGGGGAGACTCGATTGACGTGTCGCTAACCAAATTCCAAATGGTGGAGTCATCGTCATCCCCCACTGGCGTCTCGAGCGAAATCGGTTGTTTTGCCGCATCCAAGGCTTTGATGACCTTATCCTGCGGCAGCTCCATCTTTTCGCTGAGTTCTTCGATCGTGGCGGGACGGCCCAATTCCTGAAGTAATTGTCGACTCAAGCGATTAATTTTATTCACCGTTTCCATCATGTGGACGGGCACGCGAATGGTTCTCGCCAAGTCGGAAATCGATCGTGTGATGGCCTGGCGAATCCACCAAGTCGCATAGGTTGAAAATTTGAAGCCGCGCCGATACTCGAACTTGTCGACGGCCTTCATCAAGCCGATATTGCCTTCTTGAATCAGATCTAAGAAGTGGAGACCTCGGTTGGTGTATTTCTTCGCGATTGAAATCACCAGTCGAAGGTTGGCTTCGATCATATCCTTCTTAGCAGCCCGCATGTGGATGATGGCCTTGTTGAGCTGCTTGTTAGTTTCGCGGATTTCCGAAAGGGGGCGTCCTACTTCCTTTTCTATTCTGAGTATTGTCTTCACCGCGTGACGCAAGGTGACGCGATTCGCCGTGACCTTCGACGCCCATTTTTCGTTGGCTTTCTCTAATCGATCAACAAACTTCAGATCGATGGCATTGGCTTTATATCGCTTCAAGAATTGATCTCTAGGCATGCGGCATTTGTTGACGCAAATGTCCTGGA
>CAYZUV010000409.1:0-2007 GCA_964481245.1 uncultured Pseudomonadales bacterium | reverse complement strand
CTGGCTTTAAACCAACCGAATCTGAGCCGATCGGCAATCGAGACATGTTCTCAACACCGCAGGCCATCACAACATCGGCCATGCCCGCTCGCAGCTGACTGGTCGCGAGGTGAACCGCTTCCTGTGAAGACCCGCATTGGGAATCAATAGTGATGCAAGGCGTTGCCTGCGCGCCCCCGTGCGATAACCAGGCGGTACGAGTGATATTCATCCCCTGCGCCGCAAGCTTATTGATGCATCCTCCAATGATCTGGTCCACGGCCTCAGGCGCAACCCCATTGCGCTCGAGCAGTTGCATCATGATTGGACCCAGCGTGTCTGAGGGGTGAACCAAACCCAAGGTTCCATTCTTCCGGCCGACTGCGGATCGCACCGCATCGATAATGACAACGTCTTCCATTTTTCTACCCAGTTCAAAACGAGCGAACAGTTTGCCCAAAAAACGCTCGCTCGTCGATGCGAAGACGACGTGTGCAGGGTGTGTTGAAACCGCTCCCAACTCGCCTTCGACCGCTTGCGTCCGTGACGCCGGTGGACTCACGGGGAGCAGGTCATCATTAGGATCGAACCGGCGCGGAGCAGAGCCAAAGCCCTCAGCCACTGAACCGAAGATCTAGGATTGAATGGGCGACCATCCTTTTTTAAGGTGGACTTCTCAAGACCCATAGGCCTCAAGGAGCACCCCTGTGACCCACCGCAGATCGGTTCCAAAACAGCAATTCGTACCCTTGCCAGAGCAAATGGATCTTTGGCCTGACGTATCGGGGAACACCATCAACGGTCTCGGAGAACCCCAACCTCGTCAGCCCAGCCCTATTTACTGGCATGCACCCGAAGCGACGCCTCACGGCCATCTGCAAACCTGGATGGGCCAACACAGCGCAAAAAATCCAGCGCCCGGGCGTGAGGCATTGGTTAAAGAGCGAGAGACGGTGCATCAGCGGATCCCGGTGGCCATTGCCGACGCACCGACAAGAAGATCTCCAGAGCACTGGCATCAATGGGTGCATGAGAAAGCGCGAACCCTGGGCGCCGAATTGGTCGGTATTGCGCCGATGAATCCGCTCTGGGTTTTTGAGGGTTACACCGTGAGTGAGCCTTGGATCATCATGTTGGGCGTGGCGATGGACTATGACGCCCTAAAAGACGCGCCGCTACCCAGTGCGTCGAGTGAGGTGGTCAAGCAATATACCCGAGGCGAACGGATCGCGAGAGATTTAGCGGACTGGATTCGCAGTGAAGGCTTTCATGCGGAGGGTCACTGCGGCCCTATGGCTGGCCGTGTCAATTTCATCCCCCCTGCACTGGCCTGCGGATTCGGAGAGCTCGGCAAACATGGGTCCATTATCAATCGTGAATATGGCGCCTCGTTTAGGTTGGCTTCTGTCTTAACTGACCTCCCGCTCATCGCTGATGAAGCCGACATCCTGCATGTCGATGACATTTGCCTGGGCTGTCAGATTTGCGAACGGGATTGCCCGGCTGGCGCCATTACCGACGAGAAACAACTCGTGAGAGGAGAGATGAAATGGTACGTGGATTTCGACAAGTGCCTGCCGTTTTTTAACGAACACCACGGCTGTGCGCTTTGCTTAGCGGTTTGCCCATGGAGCACCCCCGGCCGCTCGCCCCGCATGGCCGACAAAATCACCAAGCGCCGCGAGCGCCTGGCGCAAACGCACGTCGCAAAGTAGCTATCGCTCAGTGGGCGATCGCGATCCCTCGCCACTCAACCCAGAAGTCCATCAGGGCGACGGCCAACTCGAGCGCCCAGAGGCGCTCGGAGCCCCTCATCAGCTTGACGGACCGCTAGGACACCCCTAGGTGAGCGACGCCTTCCGACACCGGCAAGGCACTGAGAATCAACGTAATCGATCGGCGAGCAACGTCAACTGGTCACCCAACGTACGAACTTTCGATTCAAGAGCCGAGGCTTGCGCCTGCGCCACCAAAGACTCACTTAAACGCGTCAGCTGACGCGCAAGCGACCGATCTTTTTTGTTCGCC
>CAYZUV010000408.1:0-2009 GCA_964481245.1 uncultured Pseudomonadales bacterium | reverse complement strand
GTCACTGTCGGGAGTGCCAATATTTAACCGGTGGATCCGCTAATGTTTTCATGGCTGTGCCTGAAGCAGGTTTGACGTTTACTCAAGGTCAAACCAAGGGCTTTACCCGAGATGATATCGAAGGCGCGGTGACTCGAGAGTTCTGCCCAAATTGCGGAACCCATATTCTGACTCGCGCGCCGGGATTGCCAGGTGCCGTGGTTTTGAAAGCAGGGACGCTCGATGACCCAAAAGAATGTCAGCCACAAATCGCAATTTATACGTGTGATCAACAACCCTTTCACCGTATTCCAGATGGGGTGGCCGCGTTCGAACGCCTACCGGGATAAAGACCCTGAGGCAGTCGCTGCTTGCCGAGCCAGTGAAAACGCGCCCGTGATTCCCGCCTGGGCCCCCAACCTAGGGGCCCGAATCACCTCATCAAGCGCTTCCAACTGATCGAATCGAGCAAGATACCCATTTAATAGCTCGTGGGTCGACCGTCGGATCAAAGCCAACAGGCCAGGCGTTTCGAGCACCCCACCGCCCATGATCAGCTGATGCGGCGCTAATGTGAGCAGTAGTGTCGCGCTCAGTTGCCCAAGGTAATAAGCAACGATCCTATGCGCCCGGTGATCCTCGTTGAGCTCTGACAAATTCGCTCCCCAGCGAGCAGCGATCGCTGGCCCCGAGGCCAGCCCTTCCAGGCAATGTCGGTGATAAGGGCAAACACCCTCGAATGAATCCTCCGCGTGCGGGC
Organism: uncultured Pseudomonadales bacterium; assembly: GCA_964481245.1. GTDB lineage: Bacteria > Pseudomonadota > Gammaproteobacteria > Pseudomonadales > Azotimanducaceae > UBA9926. Next base: position 1,270 of record CAYZUV010000408.1, on the reverse strand, counting down.
GGACCGTGATATGGCCCATTTCGGCATGGTCCATACCCAGGCTGGTCGACCCAGAGTCCGCAACCCCAGCACCAATCCCGGTACCTACTGTCACGTAAACCAATCGCCCTGAGGGACTGCCCCAGGCTGTAAATTCCCCCCTGGCAGCAACGTTGACATCCGTGTCTACCGCCACAGGTACACCCAATTTTGCGAAATAAGACACCAAGTTAACGCCCTGCCAGGCCTCCTTAGGTGTTCGTCCAATCACACCAAAGCCGTCTTGGTTGGGCATCACCCCTACAGGCCCAAAACTGCCAATACCCAATGCGTCAATGGGCCCCCGGACACGTAACTCGGCCTCGATGAACGCCTCCACCTCTCCCAGCGTGCTGGCAGGATCCTGTGTCGCAATCGTCACCGAGCGGACATCGTGAGGAGGCTCACCCACGCTGACTCGCCACTTGGTCCCACCCGCTTCTATCGCGGCAAACCGACTCGGTCTCTTCACTGCAGAGCTTTGTTCATTCATGGGTTATCGGAGGTCGCAATCGCACTTGAGATTCTCTTTCTGCCGCAGCGCTTGTCCAGCGAACGCCATCTTTCTGGCCTTGGCTAGTGACTTATCGCGGTTGAGGTCGCACATTGACCAAGCATTGATCTCAACCCGGTCGATTGGTTCGATTAGCAAACAGGGCGTGCGGGCGAATTTTGTCGTATTCAGCCAATACAGGCGCAATTTCGTCTGGCGTGCTCGCATGGACAATGATGCCGTCTGCACCCGCATTAAATTGATCAACCCAGCGCTCAGCACAAGCTTTCGCTGAACCGACCGCTGCTGGACACCAAGATTCTGGAATGAGCTTGGCAATTTCCGCCAGTTGGGTTGTGGTTGCTACACTGTCGATCATGCCCCCCACCGACTTCACCGACGGATGCTGGCGAAACGCCACGAGCGTCTCTGGATCCCATCCGTTGACTTGGACCAACATGTCCCCATAGCCAGGGATCTGCAAATACGTCGCGAGGCGCGCCACAATGTATTTTAGGTAGACCTCTTCTTTCACCTCGCAGGCGGTCGCGAGCACGGACCAATTCTTGCAGATCCCTTCTGGCCGACCGACGATAGCCTCGCCTCTTCGGACGGCGGCCACCGCATCAGTCAGCGCTTGGTCGCTCATGAAGGTATGCAGATGCGTCCCGTCGTAACATGTTCCCGCATGCTCAAGACTCTTAAAGCCAAACCCCACATACAAGATCGGAATATCTTCATCTAAGTAGGGCGGCATAG
>CAYZUV010000407.1:0-2022 GCA_964481245.1 uncultured Pseudomonadales bacterium | reverse complement strand
TCGCTTGCGCCTCTGGCGATCAAATCATTGCCTCGCTGGGTGTGTGGCAGGACGGAATTATTCCCGGCATTGTGACCTCAGAGCGTATCGCCGATGACGTGCATCAAGATCACCTCAATTTCTTACTTTCGCATTACGTAGACGCGCCAGATCGCATGCAGGCAGCTCTGATTAATTCCAAGGGATTCGGCGGCAATAATGCGACGGCTGCCTTGCTCTCTCCGGCTGTAACTCGGGCGATGCTTGAAAAACGCCATGGCAAAGCCGCGCTGGTGGCCCATGCCAAGGCCCATGAGGCGGTAGCAGAGAGCACAAGAGAATACGATGAGGCTTGTATACAAGGTAAGACTGAGCTGATCTATCGATTTGGCGAAGGCGTCATCGAGGGACCGGCGCTGACGATCAGCCAGAACGAAATAAGCATCCCGGGGCTTGATCAACCCATCAATCTCGCGATCAAGACGCCATTCGAGGATATGCTCTAAGTAATTTCTCGCGTGGCGCGGAACTCAATATCTGGCCACCGCTCTTCCATCAGAGAGAGGTTCACTCTCGAGGGCGCAAGATAGGTTAAATGACCGCCGCCATCGAGCGCCAGATTCGTATCGGCTTTGCGCTTAAATTCACTCAGGATCTTTGCGTCGCTGCATTCGATCCAACGCGCGGTTGCAACCGAAATCGGCTCATATGCGCAATCCACTTTGTACTCGTCAAGTAGGCGATAAACCACTACATCGAACTGTAGTACTCCCACTGCGCCGAGAATCAAATCATTCGACGTCAACGGCATGAAGAGCTGTGTTGCGCCCTCCTCGGAGAGCTGGGTTAACCCTTGCTTCAATTGCTTACTTTTCAGTGGATCTTTCAACCTGACTCTTCGGAACAATTCTGGAGCAAAGTGTGGCACGCCGGTGTAGCGAACCTTCCTTCCGCCGGTGAAAGTGTCACCGATCTGGATGGTCCCATGGTTATGCAGGCCAATAATGTCTCCAGCATGCGCAATGCCGGTTGCTGCACGCTCGCCCGCTAGAAACGTCACCGCATCTGACACCTTGACGTCCTTACCGATTCGAACATGATGCATCTTCATACCCTGCTGGTATTGCCCCGAACATACCCGCAGGAAAGCGATTCGGTCTCGGTGTTTCGGATCCATATTGGCCTGGATTTTGAAAACGAACCCAGAAAATTCCTTATCCTCAGGTGTAATCATGCCCTCATTGGTTGATCGCGCTTGAGGCGCGGGCGACATGTCAACGAATCCATCTAACATTTCCATTACGCCAAAATTTCTCAACGCCGAGCCGAAGTAAACAGGCGTGAGTTGACCCTCCAGATAGAGCTCTTGATCAAATTCGTGCGAGGCGCCTCTGACGAGCTCTACCTCATCAACAAAATCCTGCCAGCTGGCCGCGAGATAGACCTTGGCATCATCACTCATCAATCCATCGATCACTTGGGTTTCAACTTGGTCCTTCCCCGCAAAGCAGTAGATTCGATCCTCGTAGAGATGATAGACGCCCTTGAATTCCGCCCCCATGCCAATAGGCCAAGTCATGGGCGCACAACCAATGTTTAATATCCGCTCTATTTCATCCAACACTTCGATTGGATCTCTGATCTCACGGTCGAGCTTATTAATGAAGGTCAAGATCGGTGTGTCCCGAAGACGGCAGACTTCCATCAACTTGATTGTTCTGTCTTCGACACCCTTAGCGCCGTCAATGACCATCAGCACGGAATCGACCGCGGTGAGCGTGCGATAGGTGTCTTCGGAGAAATCTTCGTGCCCGGGTGTGTCAAGCAAGTTCACCACACAATCACCGTAAGGGAACTGCATGACGGACGTGGTGACTGATATCCCGCGCTCTTTTTCCAGCGACATCCAATCACTCGTCGCATAACGATCAGACTTCTTGCCCTTTACCGTTCCAGCGACCTGAATGGCCTTACCCCACAGGAGCAACTTCTCCGTAATCGTCGTCTTACCGGCGTCGGGATGTGAAATGATGGCGAAGGTTC
>CAYZUV010000406.1:0-2022 GCA_964481245.1 uncultured Pseudomonadales bacterium | reverse complement strand
TCTGGCCAACTGAAATTGCCCGAGCAAATCGAACAAGGGATCGACAGTTTTCCCGACGCGCTTATAAAACTGTTTACCGGAGGTCACAAAGGGAAGTTGCTGGTTGCTCCGTAAGGTGCAGACACTCTCATATGCCTGAGAGGATCCTCCATATTTGGCAACACATCTCATCTCGTGATGCTCGCGACCTTTGCCTCATTGAACGAGGAAGTGGGGGCCTCCCGAGTTCAAATCTGATCCTCGGCGCTTGAGGGCGCTGAGTCTCGGGTGGGCGCATGGTTGAGCGCGAGGTCAGCGCTTTTCATTGTGCGGTGGGCCCATCTTCAGTGAATTTTTTGAGCCGCGCCCAACGAGTGGAAGTCGCATTGCGAAGCCACTTGATTCGTTTCCCCGCTAATTCGACAGACAGTTAAACGAAATCGATTACTGACCACAGGTATCGAACGTCTCTACAAGCCATTTAGGGGTGAGAAGCGGTCACGGAGGGCTCAAGATGAATCACGCATCCTAAGCGGCGCTCTAACCAGGCTCAGACTGTGGATAAAACCTAATCCAGGCTGATTAAAACCTTGCATTGATTTGAAGGCGTCTTCAGCGCCTCAAACGCTTCTGGTACGGCATCCAAATCGATGACGTCAGTCACCATGGGTCTAGGGTCAATGCGACCTTGCTCCATCATTTCGATACAAAACTCAAAATCGGTTTTGTCGTAGCCCACTGCCCATTGAATGGTAAGTTCCTTGCCAAAAGCCATCAGCGGAACGATGGTGTCGGGATGATCGCAAACGCCGATACCCATGATCAACCCTCGTTTGGGCGCGCGTTCGATGCAGGATTGCATGATGCCCGGTGCACCGACGCATTCGAACTGAACGTCGGGTGCCGCCCCAGTGATTGTTTCAAACTGCGCGCCAACGTCCCCTTTGGGGTCAACAAAGGCCGTAAAGCCAAAGGTTTTGGCCATGTCGAGTCTCGCGGGCGCCATCTCACTGATCACGACGTGTCGTGCCCCGAAAAAGCGTGCCCAGAGTGCGCACGTGAGGCCAATGGGACCGGCGCCGATAATCAGTACATTTTTTTCTCGCATATCGCCGGCCATCTTGACCGAATGGAGGCCCACCGCGAGTGGTTCAACCAGTGCACCATCTCGACTCGATAAGGTTTCGGGCAACTTGACGACGAGGTCATACCCCACTTTGACGTATTCAGAGTAAGCGCCGCTGATCGCGCCAAGCCCGATGGTTTTGTCTTCGATGAATGGAAGTGACGTGACTCGATCGCCCACCGAAAACTCGCCGCCGACCAGGGCATCGCCAATGGACACGATTTCCCCAGTGAATTCGTGTCCGAAAATGGTTTCTGGCGGCGCCATAAATGGACCTTCCTTAGACGCGTGGATATCCGTGCCACAGATGCCACAATGACTCACCTTAACGAGCATTTCCGTGCGGGAAATAGTGGGTTCGGGCACCTCTTCGATGGTCAATGGCTGTCCAGGCTGATGAAAAACGGCGGCTTTCATGATCGAACTCCTTTTGTTCGGCGGTGTGACCGAATCGCTCAGTCACTCGTTTATTCTTTCTTGGGTCGCTTAAGGTGCTTACCTTGACTCAAAGCGAATCGATAACTTTGCCGGTGGATGGAGCAACAAACTGGGCAAGAATTCTAATTGCTCCTCACCTTCAGGCAGACTGAAGCGAGTCATTCGTTCCAAAATAACCTTGAAACCCACGGTGAGTTCTTGTCTCGCGAGAGGCGCGCCAAGGCAATGGTGTACGCCTTGGCCAAAGGCAATCTGAGACTTAAGGTTGGGGCGATCAACCTTAAAGGCATCGGGGTCGGCAAAAACGTCTTGATCTCGATTGGCTGAGTGGAACTTCACCATCATGGTTGCGCCCTTTGGAATGGCAACACCGCCGACCTCGCAATCTTCCTTGGCGATTCGCCACATCTGAGCCGTTGGTGTGGACAAACGCAGCATCTCTTCAACCATGTTTGGCACGAGGCTTGGGTCTTTTTGCA
>CAYZUV010000405.1:0-2033 GCA_964481245.1 uncultured Pseudomonadales bacterium | reverse complement strand
TCGCCCATCGCCCATCGCCCATCGCCCATCGCCCATCGCCCATCGCCCATCGCCCATCGCCCGCAGCTGGCCGTGGGCAAATCTTTCTGTCGCCGGCGGAGCCCCTCAGAACATGAAGGTCTAAAGCGTGAACTGCACGCGGCAGTCGATCTGGCTGTTCGCTGGCGCTTTTAGAACTTAGTCAGGGGGAATGGCAAAAAATAGCTTGCGTTCGCTCGGACTAGATCTATGATTCGCTGGATTTTGCCTCCAATCGCAAGCAAGTTTCGGGGCCTGAAAGGGTGATTGGAGGAGACTGGTTCTCAGAGGACGGGCGTTGGTCTTAGGGTCAGTGCTGGTTCAAGTCAATCAGAGGATTCCGCGTGTGGCTGCTCTCTGAGTGGGGGAGCGCCAGCGTGAAGACCAACCCATTGAGATTGCGCGTCCAGCGCGAACCTGTGGTGTCAGCTCAGATGGATTGATCGATAACCTGCGTTGTGGATGGCGAGCGCCATGCTGAGGCGCAATACGGAGAAAGAAATGACAGACAGCTTTGGACTTTGGGCGCTGGTACCCACTGCAGTGGTGCTGCTGTTAGCAGTCACGACCCATCGCGCATTGGAGTCGTTGTTGGTTGGGATTCTCGTTGGCGTTTTGATCATTGACCCGAGCACCATATTGACCCAGCTCGCCGATAAATCGCTGGCCGTGATGACCGATGAGGATGTCGCCTGGATTATTTTGGTGTGCAGTCTGATGGGCAGCCTGATCGCGTTGTTAATTAGGACCGGTGCGACCCGCGTGTTTGTTGATCGTGTTGCGGTCAGAGTGACGACGCGAGCAAAAGCACTCTTGATGAGTTGGGGACTCGGCGTTGCCTTGTTTGTGGATGACTACCTGAATTCGCTCGCAGTGGGCACATCCATGGGGCGGATCACGGACAAGTTCAAAACGCCACGAGAAATGCTGGCCTATGTGGTGGACAGTACGGCAGCACCGATCAGCGTGATCATTCCGATTTCGACCTGGGCGGTCTTTTTCGGCGTGCTGCTCGAAGATGCCGATGTCGTACCCAAAGGTGAAGGGATTTGGCTCTATGTTGAGGCAATTCCCTACATGTTCTACGCCTGGATTGCCGCGTTGATGGTGCCGCTTGTGGTCAGTGGCTATGTGCCGCTGATCGGGCCGATGCGTCGTGCGCAAATCCGTGCGGATGAGACCGGCGCCTGCATCCCCCCTGGCGCAGAACACATTGCGAAAACCTACCAAGCTATCCAAGAAAAGGAGGGTGCAGAATCCAGTCTCTGGCTCTTCATCGGCCCGATGGCTGCCCTCGTAGGCTTTACTTGGTATTTCGATTTGGATTTCTTGAAAGGTATTTACGTGACCTTGGCTATCACGGTCATGCTCATTTTGGTGCGTCGTACCCTAACGTTGGAAGACACCTTCAACACCATCATCGACGGTGTGAAGACCATGATTGAACCCTTGGCAGTGTTGGTCTGCGCGTTCCTTCTGAAGGAGGTCAATGATGGCCTGCAGTTAACCGAACTGGTCATTCACTGGGTTAGTCCGATAGTCACCGCCGAAACATTGCCCTTGATGGTATTTCTGGTGATGGGCGTGGTGGCCTTCGCAACGGGTGATAACTGGGGTGTGTTCGTGATTAGCATTCCCATCGTGACCGCCTTGGCGGGGAACCTGGGTGCCGATATGGTGCTTGTGGTTGGCGCAACTCTTTCAGGCAGTACCTTCGGCAGCCATGCCTGTTTTTATTCAGACGCCACAGTGCTGACTGCCCAAGCCACGGGTTGTACACCGTTTCAGCATGCTTACACGCAGCTGCCCTATGCGCTCATCGCGGCAGCGTTGACTGCGCTGCTGTATTGGCTGATCTAGCATCGTTTGGCGAAAGGTCATTGTTGAGCAGCCAATCATCATGAGCCGAGATCAGGGTCCGTCCATTTCGCCCGCACGCCTAAAGAACGTTTTGCGCAAAGAGCAGGCTCGCTATGCCGAAATGAACCCTCGATCGAAAGCCGCATTTGATCTGG
>CAYZUV010000404.1:0-2048 GCA_964481245.1 uncultured Pseudomonadales bacterium | reverse complement strand
ATCAACCACACCGAATGATCCATCCCGGCCCCGTGCAAAAACACCACGGTTCGCTGGTGAGGGTTGTGTTGACTGCTGCCAGTACCCACAAACACTGCTTGCTGATTCACTTGGATTCGCATCAGGACTGCGCCTCCTTCGCTGCGGCGCGCAGGCCCGCCTTCATGTCTCGGATTAAATCGTCGGCATCTTCCAAACCAATCGAGAGCCGAATGAGGCCCTCCGATATTCCAGCCGCCGCGAGCGCACTGGCGTCCATTCGATGATGCGTGGTGCTCGCTGGATGAATAACCAACGACTTGGCATCTCCCACATTGGCTAGATGTGAAAAGAGTTGCAACGTTTCGATCAACTTCATTCCGGCTCGCCTACCACCATCAATTTCAAAACTCATGACCGCGCCAGCGCCTTTGGGCAAGAGCGTATTCGCGAGCGCGTGATCGGGATGATTCGGGTGACCCGGGTGATGAATTCGAAGAACGTTGGGTTGCTCTGACAAGAATTCGATCATGCGCTGCGTATTCTCCATGTGCCGAGCCATTCTGAGCGATAACGTCTCGATACCTTGGAGAATCAGAAAGGCGGTCATAGGCGCCATACAGGCACCAAAATCACGCAACCCTTCCTTGCGCGCACGTGTGATCATGGCAGCCGGACCAAACTCTTCGGCGAAGTTCAATCCGTGAAAGCCTTCATACGTCTCGCTTAAGGTAGGGAACCGACCCGAGTCCAACCAATCGAATACGCCGCCATCAACAAGCAACCCGCCAATAACCACACCATGCCCAGACAGAAATTTAGTCGCCGAGTGCATGACCAAGTCAGCGCCTAACGCGACAGGCTGGCAGAGGTAAGGGGTGACGAAAGTGGCATCGACCATGAGCGGAATCGCTGCGGCATGCGCAACCTCAGCGATCGCTGGAATGTCCAGCACCTCCATCCCCGGGTTCCCGACAACCTCACCAAAAACGAGCTTGGTCTCGGGTCGAATCGCTTGGCGAAAGGCCTCGGGGTTTCTTGGGTCGACGAAGGTGGTGGTAATGCCGAACCGAGGGAGCGTATAAGCCAGCAGGTTGTGGCTGCCACCATAGAGGCTTTGGGATGCCACGATATGATCGCCCGCCCCCATGAGCGTGGAAATCGCCAAATGCAATGCAGCTTGACCACTCGCTACAGCGATCGCTCCAACGCCTTGGTCGAGCACCGCGATCCGCTCTTCGAGCACGGCATTGGTCGGGTTCGACAGCCGAGAATACACATGACCGGCGCGTTCAATATTAAAAAGCCCCACCGCATCCTCTGCCGAGTCAAAGACGAATGAGGCCGATTGATAGATAGGGGTTGCGCGTGCGCCGGTCGCCGGATCAGGGCGTTGACCGGCATGCAGTTGCCTCGTGTCAAAGCCAAAGGGGTCGTCGTTCATGGCTGGCTCCTTTTGGGTGGGTGAGTGTTGCACGTGAAAGAGTCGCGCGTTTTGATAGCCAATAGCACTGAATCGATATCCCTCAGATGCTGAAGGTTCAGATGCCTACCTGAATCGCCTGCTCTGGATTCCTCCAGCGCGAACCGACCTTGCCAGGCATCGGAACGATGGTTTAGGCCGCCGGCTCTACGCCCACCGCCCGCGCAAGCGCCGCAATGTCTTCGGGTCCAATGCCGCAGCACCCACCGACAATATCAGCGCCTGCCGCAATCGCAGCTAAGCTAAGCTCAACATAGTACTGCTGGGTGAGATCCGTGCGCCGGCCTGTTTGTTCCTCGTTATCAAGCGTCCAAGCCTCTGGCACCTTTTCGATTCGGTTTACATAACAGCCAATAGGCTTCTCCGTCAGCCCTCTCAAGGTCTCTAAGGCAGGCAGCACGGCTTCTGGCGTCGTGCAATTGAAGAGGAATCCATCAAGATTGAGCTCGGCCACGCGCTGAAACGCGACCTCCACGGTCTCGAGACTTCTTAATCCAACACCGGGCGTTTCATTCAACGTCCAAGCCACAAAGACCGGGCGCCCTTCGCCGCATCGTTTGGCCGCACTCGCGGCATTGAACGCCTC
>CAYZUV010000403.1:0-2051 GCA_964481245.1 uncultured Pseudomonadales bacterium | reverse complement strand
AAGAGCAAAGCCATGACAGACCTTAGCCGATATCGAAATATTGGTATTTTCGCCCACGTGGATGCTGGTAAAACCACCACCACGGAACGCATCCTTAACATCACCGGAAAGATCCACAAAATCGGTGAGGTGCATGACGGCGCTGCGACCACCGACTTCATGGAGCAGGAACAGGAGCGCGGGATCACAATCCAATCCGCTGCGACAACGACGTTCTGGAAGGACCACCGTCTCAACATTATCGATACTCCCGGACACGTCGATTTCACCATTGAAGTGTATCGGTCTCTCAAGGTCCTCGATGGCGGTGTGGGCGTCTTCTGTGGGTCGGGTGGTGTTGAGCCCCAATCAGAAACGAATTGGCGTTATGCCAACGAGTCCGAGGTATCTCGGCTCATTTTTGTGAATAAGCTCGACCGCATTGGCGCTGATTTCTACCGAGTCGTGAAGCAAGTTGAAGATGTGCTAGCAGCCAAACCTTTGGTGATGACGCTGCCAATCGGCATTGAAGATCAGTTTAAAGGCATCGTTGATTTGCTTACGCAGAAAGCGATCATCTGGGACGACTCTGGGGACCCGACGAAATTTCACGAAGAAGACGTACCAGAAGATATGGCGGACCTCGTGGCTGAGTATCGAGAGAAATTGATCGAAACGGCCATCGAACTCGACGAGGATTTGATGATGGCCTACCTCGAGGAAGGTCAGGAGCCGTCGATTGACGAATTAAAAGCATGCGTCCGCAAGGGTACGATCAATTTGAGCTTCTTCCCGACCTTTTGCGGTTCAGCATTCAAGAATAAAGGGATCCAGAATGTTTTGGATGCCGTTGTTGACTACTTACCCAACCCGACGGAAGTCGAGCCTCAAGAAGAGGTCGATATTGAAGGAAACCCGACGGGTGGACACGCCATCGTTGATCCTGACAAGCCGCTTCGAGCGCTTGCGTTCAAGATTATGGATGATCGATTCGGCGCGTTGACCTTCACGCGTATCTATTCCGGTCGAATCAAGAAAGGCGATAGCGTCTTGAACACCTTTACAGGGAAGACTGAGCGGATTGGTCGAATCGTTGAGATGCACGCGGATGACCGTAAAGAGCTTGATAGTGCCCAGGCAGGCGATATCGTGGCCTTGATCGGCATGAAGAACACGCAGACGGGTCACACCTTGTGTGATGAGCGTAACCCGGCCACGCTAGAACCTATGGTCTTCCCTGATCCAGTGATCAAGATGGCGATCGCGCCGAAGGACAAGATCGCTGCGGAGAAGATGGCGTTGGCACTCGGCAAGATGATTCAAGAAGACCCATCATTTCAAATGGAAACAGACCAAGATTCTGGCGAAACCATCATCATGGGCATGGGTGAACTTCATTTAGACATTAAAGTCGACATTTTGAGACGAACACACGGCGTAGACGTGATTGTCGGTAAGCCCTTGGTCGCCTACCGCGAATCGATTACGCAGACTGTTGAAGACTCGTACACCCACAAGAAGCAATCTGGCGGATCGGGTCAGTATGCGAAGATCGACTATGTCGTTGAACCGGGTGAGTCCGGGTCAGGCTTCATGTTCGAGTCTAAAGTGACGGGTGGTAACGTGCCTCGTGAATTCTGGCCCGCGGTAGAGAAGGGCTTCCGGGTCAGCCTGGAAGAAGGTCCTTTGGCAGGTTACCCCTGTCTTGATGTGAAACTCACATTAATGGACGGCGCTTTCCACGCGGTGGATTCATCGGCCATTGCCTATGAATTGGCGTCCAAAGCAGCCTATCGTCAGACGATGCCCAAGGCCGGGCCTCAAATCATGGAACCGATCATGAAGATCGATGTGTTCACGCCAGAGGATCACGTAGGGGATGTCATCGGCGACTTGAACCGACGTAGAGGCATGATCCAAGGCCAAGAAGCTGGCGCCACAGGCGTGCGCGTGAAAGCTTCGGCACCGCTCTCCGAGATGTTTGGCTATATCGGTGACCTGCGAACGATGACTTCTGGCCGTGGCCAATTCTCGATGGAATTCAGCCACTATGATCCCACGCCGCGAAATGT
>CAYZUV010000402.1:0-2063 GCA_964481245.1 uncultured Pseudomonadales bacterium | reverse complement strand
CCCTATGCTAATCTTCTGCTCGCGCTTTCCTTCAGGCAAAGTGCGACCAGAAACTTGAATCAAGAGTCAGCAAGAAGAGGGCAACGAATGGTTTGGCGCCTGATTGCTTGCGTCTCAGCGACGACTCTTCATCGCGTTTGTGGTTTGTTTTGGTGAGCCACGAGCGCAGCTTGTGATGTTTTGATGGGTATGGCGAGAGGAAGGTGAAGAGTCATCATGTCTAGATTGGGTGTCGGGATCGATTACGGCACATCGAATTCAGCCGCTGCTTGGTTTGATGGCACGAAGGTTCATCTCGTCCAGCTCGAAGCGGATTCAATGGTGATGCCCACCGCGTGTCATTTGGATCGTTCGTTGGCCGTGAAGACCGGACAAGAGGCGGTTCGCCAGTACATCGACGAAAATCGAGATCGCATTGTTGAACTCACGCCGGAGGTCATCGCCAAGTCTCAGCTCTTAGTTGACGAAGGGGGTGGCGACCCCTTCGCGAAGCCTGATGTCAGCACCGTGGATGTTTATGGCGCAGCCGTGATTGATCGAGGGTTACCGGGGCGACTGTTCAGGGGGGTCAAGCGACTGCTTGGCAGTGCAGATGTTCGGCGGTTGATGGTTTTCGATTCACCGTTTCGCTTGGTGGCTTTGGTCACGCCCATCTTGCTTCGTATCCGCAAAGCGATTGAACGCGTTCTACCGGGTGATATCGGTGCGATATCGATTGGTCGTCCGGTTCGTTTTGAGGGTGATGAACAAGGCGCGACTCTGCTCGCCTTAGACCGATTGGCAGAGGCTGCCACCTACGCAGGATTTAAAGCGAGCCGATTTTATCCAGAGCCCTTGGCGGCAACGCTGAGCTACCTGCACGCCAGGTCGTCTTCAAGGGCCGAGCTGGGTCAGTATCCAGAGTCAGAAGGCGTTGCGCTGACCTTCGATTTTGGTGGCGGGACCCTTGATCTAAGTCTGGTCCGCTATGCCGGGACGTCATTTGAAGTTCTCGCGACCAAGGGATTGCCGAAAGGTGGCGACCATATTGACCAGCTTCTGTTTGAACATTACCTGTTCCCTGCGTTGGGTCAGGGCTTGCGTTGGTCGCGGCGCATTGACGGAACGCAGGTGGAGACCGAGTTTCCGTTTAAGGATTTCGAGAGTCTACTGCTCAATTGGCCCGTGACCTACACTCTGAATCAGAACCGCTATCGCTCGAAAATCAAAGACTGCATGGACAGTAATCCCGAGGCCTTCGAGCCGCTGAAGCGACTGGACGAGTTGATTACACACAACTATAGCTATCTTGTCTTTCAAGCTATTAGAGAGGCGAAGGCGAAACTTTCTGAGCAGGTCAGCGCGGTGATTGATGTTCCCGAACTTGACCTGGCCATACCGCTCACTAGAGCCTCCTTTGAGGCGATGCTTGCGCCTTTGCTTGATGAGATCAACGCGCTGATTGAGAGTGTGCTTGAGGACGCAAAACTTAACCCCGCCGAGGTTTCCCTAGTGATCCGCACGGGCGGCTCAAGCTTGATTGCAGCGGTTTGCGAGCAACTCAATCGAATGTTCCCTGGTAAAGTGGTCGAACACGATCCGTTTACCAGTGTCGCCGAGGGGTTGGCGATCGCAAGTTATCATGGGTACGAATTTGTTTGAGTGGTATCGTCCTTTGTGTCGAAGCAAGCGGGGGGCGATGCCGGTTAGCGGGTATGTCGGTTTTTGTGCGCTAAGTCGGTATGAAGGCGGGGCGTTACAGCCGTTGGAAGAGCCGATGTGTTTGAGTCGTGTTTTCCTGGTTTGACAGTCGGATCCAGGAGGCCGGCCACGATTTAAACCAAAGCGCGTAGCGGATTCGTAATGAAATGCGGGATAAGCTGAGCAATAACATGCCGATTCATAAGTGCCGCGGTCGTGCGGCTGATCCGGTTAAAACGCGGGGCGACGCGACCAGACAGGGATCGGCAATCGCCTTTGATGGCGACGCATCTGTTTAGGTGGGAGCATCCCATCGGGTTAACGCTCAACGCGTTGAGGATAGCCGCACAGAAGTTGCTTGATAGAAGTTGCTTGATAGAAGT
>CAYZUV010000401.1:0-2071 GCA_964481245.1 uncultured Pseudomonadales bacterium | reverse complement strand
GTGTGGTCTGGATGATTGCGAACCTCGAGCATGTGATAACACTTGTCGAAGCCGATCTGCTCAAGGGCGTATTTGAGAGACAAAGTGCCAGTTCGCCCGAATCCGGCGCCAATCACTTCCAATGTCATGGGTTCTCCTTTTCATTGCGAGTTTGCAGCAGCTTAGTCAAACGTCAGATTGCCCTAGCGAGTTTTAGGCAGCTGCGTGCGCAACTGCGGCGAGCCGCTCATCGCTCAAGAAAAACACAAACTCGGCGCCCTCTCAATGGACCCCTTGATGCAATTTAAAACCTATGAAAGGCCGAAGTGCGACAGACATAGCGACACTGAGGGGATGCGCTGGTATCGTTTGGATCTTGTCTTAGCGCGCATTGAGCGCCATCAGCGAGCCGTGTGTATGCCGAAATTAAAAAACCCAACTCGCTTGACCCGACGTGAATGGTTGAAGCGTGCTTCCAAAGGCGCAGCACTGCTTTCCGTGCCAGGAGCGGCCTCTGCAGTGACGGCTCCCCAAGAACGTACAGCTAGGCCTGCGCCAGCGCCAAAGCATAGTGAGATGCGGCTCTTAAATGATCGGCCACTTAACCTTGAAGCACCAGCACACCTGCTGAATGATCAAGTCACGCGGGCAGACAGACTTTTTGTTCGCAACAATGGGCTGATGCCCGCGCTCACCCGGGCCGATGATTGGACGCTAACGTTCGATGGGGAAGCCGTTTCGATGCCAAAGACTTTTACGCTGAAGGCGTTGAAAGAGGAGTTTGAGCAAGTCAGTTTGCAGATGACGCTTGAGTGTGGGGGCAATGGGCGAAGCGAATTTGATCCGCCGGCTTCCGGCAATCAGTGGACGACCGGCGCCGTGGGCTGCCCGAAATGGACCGGGGTTCGACTGAGGGATGTCCTGCAACGCATCGGTGTGCAGGAGAATGCGGTTTATATTGGGTATTACGGCGCTGATCGACATCTGTCGGGCGATCTCAGTAAGTCACCAATCAGTCGCGGCGTGCCCATGCATAAGGCGCTTGAGCCTGAGACACTCCTTGCGTTTTCAATGAATGATGAGGCGATCCCTCTTGAGCACGGTTATCCCTTGCGTCTGGTGGTCGGTGGTTGGCCTGGGTCTGTCTGTGGGAAGTGGCTGCAGCGGATTCGTGTTCGGGACCGTGTTCACGACGGAGAAAAAATGTTGGGTTCGTCCTATCGCGTGCCTTGCGAGCCTGTGGCCAGGGGTAGCCAGGTGCCCGATGATGCGATGTGCATCATCGAGTCCATGCCGGTTAAATCGCTCATCACCACGCCCCGGTCGGGGCAGCTATGCATGGTTGGAAGGCCACTCTCAATCGGTGGATTCGCTTGGGCCGGCGACGACGCGGTGAAAACCGTGCAGCTGTCATCAGACTTTGGTGCGACTTGGCAGTCGGCTCAGCTTGCGGAACCCGTGAATCGCTTTGCTTGGCAACGGTTTGAGTACGAATGGACACCATCAAAAACTGGGTATTTTGAAATTTGGGCGAAGGCGACCGATGTTCAAGACCGCGACCAGCCCATGGTTGTGCCGGGTTGGAACCCCAAGGGCTATTTGAATAATGCCTGCCATCGAATAGCGGTCCAGGTGGTGGCGTGAAGGCGCCCCTCATTTTATCGGTGATTATTTCTATCCCTTGGTCGACTGGCCACGCGGCCACTGATATTGAAATGAAGTCCTCGCAAGCGTTGATGCTTAAGGCAGGCGAAGGCATGACGTTGGTCGCCGCGCAATGTAGTGTGTGTCATTCGCTGGCGTTGGTCACTCAAAATCGAGCTGATCGAAGAGGGTGGACAGATTTAATTCGCTGGATGCAAGCCAAACACGGTCTCTGGCCGTTGGGTGAATTTGAGGCGCCGATTCTTGATTATCTGGCGAAGTATTACGCCCCGACTTCGGCTGGTCGACGGCAGCCGCTTGGAATGGATCTGTTACCCAAGCCGCGAGAGGATGATTAGTTCGGCTCGGAACGAAATTGTCCCTCTCAGTTTAATACCCTTTCGAAGTAAGTTGAGTCAGGTGCAGTTCTCAACCGAGGGTTGGTGAC
>CAYZUV010000400.1:0-2094 GCA_964481245.1 uncultured Pseudomonadales bacterium | reverse complement strand
GGCGTTAGGCGTTAGGCGTTAGGCGTGCAATCATGACTAGGAGCACCGCTCGTGATCACCCGTTCCATGCGCAACCACTGACGTAACCAGAGGCCACAACATGATTGCACAGCTTCGCACTTACACAATCAAATCAGGAGAAATGAACGCTTGGCTCTCATTGTTTGATGAACACATTCGCCCGGTGCACGCGAGGCTCGGCATCCCTATTCTGAGCACCTGGATAGATGAAGCTCAGCACGCGTTCGTATGGCTTCGAAGCTTTGACACCCTGGAAGACATCGAGCGTTTGGAGGCTGCCTACTTCGCATCCCCAGAGCGCCAAGCCTTGGGGGACCGCCCGCAGCAGCTCATAGAGAAGATGATGGTGAGTGTGCTGACACCACACCACTCATGAGTCTCAAACGCGAGCGTTAACCGATCACCTCTCGATGCAGATCGCTAGTGTAAACAACTCAGGCAGGACTCAGCCCCTGATCTGGGATCTAAAGAAATGTCCGCTTTCTGCTGGACTGGATCTCACGCTCTTTGGGTTCGAGACACAGAGCTCAGTTAGCGCCAAGCACCGCGCCAGAGCGCGATGACGATCATCAAACCGTACAGCGTCATGCCCGAAGCCGCGGCGATCACAACCTCTCGGTAACCTCCACCCTGATTGAGCAGGAAGAGGGCGAGCCCCACCGCTACCGCGAATCGTGTAAAAGTAGCGGTAATTGGCCAGCGCATACGCCCTGCCCCTTGAGAGGCAAAATAAAGCACTAACCCTACGGCAAGAAACACGTAGCAAGGCCCCACCCACTGAATATAGATCTGTGTCATGGCCTGCGTTGCCGAATCATCGGTGAAGAGCGGAATCCAGACCCCTGGAATCAACGCGAGGGTTACGCCAATCAGACCGCCGATGGCAGCCGCAAGCCCTGCTCCGACCCAGCCTGCTCTTTCCGCACGATCAACTTTTCCCGCGCCCATGCTCGTACCCACCACCGTCGTGAGTGCGGTGCCGATGCTAAAAACAATCGGGGTCATTAAAAATTCAACGCGGGTACCAATGCCGTAACCCGCAAGTGCGACCTCGCCTGAGCGCCCAACCAAAGCGGTCAACCCTAAGATCGTGGCAACGGTCATCAGCGGTGATAGCGAGGCGGGCCTCGCCACCATCAGGATGCGCTCCATCAGCGAGGCATCAAACTGCTTGAGCTTTAGACTAAGCCGCACCATCGCTGCTCGGCCTGCGAGCTTCACAAGAAATACCAGCGTCATGAGGGATGACACGATCAGTGTTGAAAAGATAGCGCCCTTAAGCCCCAGCTGCGGCAACCCAAACCAACCCAATATCAGGCCAGCGGAGAGCGGTACTTGCAGGCAAGACCCGATCAGCATGGTCGACGCCGAGAATCCCATCATACCCATGCCTCTGAACACCGCACTCAGCCCTGAAGACATCCAAATGACCACGCCTCCAAGGAACAAAAGGTCCGAATACGTCAGCGCGAGTCGCAGCACTTCGCCACCACCACCCAGGAACTGAAGAAACGTTTCGCCGAACAGCCAATAGACGCCTAGAAATACCAAAGCGCCCGCCCAGCAGCAGTACAGCGCATGCCAGATCAGCCGAGAAGCGTGTTCGGGCTCGCCAGAACCCAGGGTGCGAGCAACAGCCGAGGAAATTGCTCCACCAAGGGCACCCCCAGACATCGTTTGAATCAAGATTAGGAAGGGGAACACCAAGGCCATCGCGGCCAGCGCCTGCGTACCCAGTTGGCCAATCATCCAAACCTCCGTAAGAATGACCAGTGACTGCACAACAAAGGCGCTGGTATTGGGCGCAGTGAGGCCCAAAATCAGCGGCAAAAGGGGTCGTTCGAGCAAGTTCTTCGTTCGTTGGTCCACTTACACCCCCAATGAGAAAAAATAGATCCTCTCACAGGCGCATTCGTAAGCCCACACAAAACAACCGGGGTTCAATCGATGCCCGACAGTTGCTCCCGCTCGCAAAATTCACTAATTTCAGTGGTTCACGACTAGGGGAACTGCCATGGCTTACGTTGAAGGCCGCACCGTCCACGACGCTGATTCACACGTGATGGAAATGCC
>CAYZUV010000399.1:0-2098 GCA_964481245.1 uncultured Pseudomonadales bacterium | reverse complement strand
ATCGGTCACTCACCCAATACCGGTCTCTTTGATGGCCAGCTCGCCATGAACAATGGCTATTTGACGATCCAAAGCGGCCTTGAGGGCGGCGCCACCTCAACGAGCGTTCCCGGGATCTTCGCTGCAGGCGATGTCGCTGATCAGGTATATCGTCAAGCAGTTACCTCCGCAGGCTTTGGCTGCATGGCGGCGCTCGACGCAGAAAAATTCCTCGATGCCCTTGAGCAGTCTGCATAAGGCCAATGACTTCGCCGGTAGGCTCGAATAGCAGCTTCCCAGACCCATGCAGCGCACTGGAGGACCCGCCCGGCCTCCTAGCCATGGGCGGAGACTTATCTGTTAGCCGCCTTATCGATGCTTATAGACACGGCATATTCCCCTGGTTTGAAGATCATCAGCCCATCATGTGGTGGAGCCCTCCCGAACGCGCAGTCATTTGGCCTCAGCAATTCAAGCCGTCGCGCAGCCTTTTGAAGACCCTACGGCGTGGCGACTTCCAGGTTGAATTGAACACTGCGTTCGATGCTGTGATGAAACTGTGTCGCGAGCACCGGCTTACTCAACACCAAGGGACTTGGATTACCGACGCGATGTGCGATGCCTATCTCGGGCTACACAATCAAGGCCTCGCTCACGCGATTGGCTGTTATCGGGACGGCCGTCTTGTGGGGGGGCTATACGGCGTATCTGTCGGTCAACTATTTTGTGGTGAATCGATGGTGTCGGTTGAGCGCGATGCGTCCAAAGTTGCCCTCGCCTTTCTCATGAAGGCATGCACTCGGCTCAGTATCGATCTCGTTGACTGCCAAATGCCTAATCCACACTTGATGTCACTTGGCGCGGAACCCATGGATCGCGACCAGTTTCTGAGCTATTTGATTGCTCGTCGAGATAAAGCTGATCACCTTCAGGGTCAGAAAGGGGTTTTCTTGAGTTACGATAGCGACTCATTGTTCACCAGCCCATCGTAAGCCGTGCGCGACATTCGACTGTTTCAAATCCCGGAGCATGCATGCAGCTATTTGGAAGACCAAACGGCAAGCACGGTATTTATTGATCCAGAGCTACCGCTCGACCGCGGGCTGATCTCGGCACTTTCACGTATTGGATTCAGACGCAGTGGCGAGCATGTCTACCGTCCCCATTGCGGTAATTGCAACGCGTGTGTGCCAACCCGCATCGTTGCCTCTGCCTTCAAGCCGAGTCGAGGTCAGCGGCGAATACTCGCGAAAAATCAAGGGCTATCAATGCACATCGAGATGCCCTCCAATTCAGATGAGATTTATTCTCTCTATGCGCAGTACATCAACGTGCGTCACCAGGATGGCGACATGTTCCCCCCTACTCGGTCGCAGTTTGAATCTTTCCTTCTAGCCCCAGCGCCAACGGTTCGATTCATCTCTTTTCGTCGAGACCACAAACTTCTTGGTGTGATGGTGGGCGATGAACTCGATGATGGTTGGTCCGCCGTTTATTCGTTCTTCGATCCGGAAGAAGCCGGTCGATCACTCGGAACCTACATGATTCTCAAACTCATTGAGATCACTGCGCGAAGTGACGCGGGCTATGTCTACCTGGGTTACCACATCGAGGGCTGTAACAAGATGAATTACAAGCTGAATTTCAGTCCCAGTGAGCAACTGATCGATGATCGATGGATCATCGCCGCCAGGACATGATCACTTTGCGCCATGGGGCGCTTTCGGGCAAAATGCGTGATCCCAATTAGGCACTCCAAGACTTTATGGCGAAGGAAGATCAAATCCAACTCTCTGGCACGGTGGTCGACACCCTGCCGAATACGATGTTCAGAGTAGAGCTCGAAAATGGCCATGTGATCATGGCGCATATATCGGGGAAAATGCGTAAGAATTACATCCGTATTCTGACGGGAGACAAAGTCAAGGTTGAGCTTTCCCCGTACGACTTATCCAAAGGGCGTATTACCTTCAGAGAATGAAGCGCTGCGCCTCAATCAGTGAACAAGTGCCTCCTCAATTCGCAGCACCAACTCACCTTCTTCTTCATCCACGACCACGGCACCGCCACCCTCTGATAACCGGCCGAACAGAATATCCTCGGCCAGCGGCTTTTTGAT
>CAYZUV010000398.1:0-2100 GCA_964481245.1 uncultured Pseudomonadales bacterium | reverse complement strand
AAAATTTACATCACACCGCGAGGTGCCCGATCCCTTAGGGAGGAACTCGCCTACCTTTGGCAAGACAAGCGGCCAAAGGTGACCGAACAAGTGCGGGCAGCCGCAGCACTCGGAGATCGATCAGAAAACGCCGAGTACCAATATGGGAAACGACAACTGAGAGAAATTGATCGAAGAATTCGTTACCTTCAAAAACGGCTCGACAACATTACGATTGTCGATCGAACACCGAGCGACCAAACACGCGTATTTTTTGGCGCTTTCGTCACCCTAGAAACCGAAGATGCAGACGCACTCTCGATTCGTATCGTGGGAGAGGATGAAATCGACATCGCTCGCAGCTGGATCAGTATGCACACGCCCCTTGCGCGTGCCATTCTTGGCAAATCTGTAGGCGACGAAGTTCGAATACAGAGACCTGCCGGCATCATTACTGCGGAAATACTTTCGATCCATTATGAGGAAATGAGCGCGTATGACGACTGAGTTTCAGCGCCCAAACATTTTTGCGATGACTGGCTACACGCCGGGGGAGCAGCCCGCTGACCCTGCGACGATCAAGCTGAACACCAACGAGAACCCCTACCCACCCTCGCCTCAGGTTTTTGATGCCTTACAGCAATTCGACGCGGCCCATTTGAGGCGTTATCCCAATCCAACCGCCTCAGATTTTCGATTGGCCGCTGCCGAGCTGCACGGTGTCGCGCCAGAGCAAATCATCGCAACGCGAGGCGGCGACGAACTCTTGCGATTGATTCTGACCACCTTTGTTGATCCGGGCGAGGCTGTCGCCGTCGCGGAACCCTCTTACTCCCTTTATCCCGTCCTAACTGCTATCCAAGGTGGTCAGCTTCTTGATTTCGGCTTGACCAACGATTGGCGTCTTGCACCCGACTTCGTTGATAGAGCGAACGAAGCCCGGTGTAAGGTTGCATTCATTGTGAATCCTCACGCTCCGTCCGGCGCGCTCCTGGATGAGGCATCCTTGCGCGCGATTGCCGGGGCATTCAATGGCCTGATACTTGTCGACGAGGCGTATGTTGATTTTGTTTCAAATGCCGGTCACGACTTGACCCAATTTGCTGTGAAAGCAGACAACGTGGTCCTCCTGCGCACATTAAGTAAAGGCTATGGCCTAGCGGGTCTTCGATTTGGGTACGGCATTGGTCACGCTCGATTGATCGAGCCCATGCTGACCAAAACTCGGGACAGTTATAACTTGGACGCGATCAGCCAATCTTTAGCCTTGGCAGCCATCAGGGACCAGCGCTACATTGAAAAGACTAGGCGCCAAGTTATCGACGCTAGGCTCGAGCTTCAAGTGGCGCTCGGAGCGCTTGGTTTTGAGGTCGCCCCCTCGCACGCGAATTTTGTTCTAGCAACCGTCCCTCGATCTGGGCCCTCAGCGCTTTCCATCTATCACGCGCTGAAATCCAGGAAAATTTTGGTGCGTTATTTCGATCAAGATCGGCTGAGGGATAAGCTTCGTATCACCGTCGGTACACCAGAAGAGCAGCACCACTTAATTAAGGAACTGAGAGAGATCTTGCAGCGTGATTGACAGCCAAATCAACGAAGATCACACGGGGACCATCGTCCTTCGGCCTAACCAGTCGTGGACCTGGCGGTACAATCTCTATCTGCTTTACACCCTACTGACCGTCTCCCTCATCATGGGCGTGTTTTTTATTTACGTCGGCGCTTGGGTCATTCTCCCCTTCAGTCTCTTGGAATTGTCAGTCTTGCTCGCGTGTATGTATTACTGTCTGCGTCGGGCGCAACGCCAGGAGGTGATTCGAGTTACCGCAGAGCATGTCACCATCGAACGAGGCCGCCGCGAACCTGAAGCCACCAAGCAATTTATTCGCTTCTGGGCGCAGTTCGTTGTTACGCCCGCTCGACATCCCTGGAGTCCTTGCCAGGTATCGATTCGATCCCATGGGGAAGAAATGGAACTGGGGGGCTTTTTAAACAAGGAAGAGAAGTCACAGCTTGTCAGTGAGTTGAGACGCGTTGTTCCACCTGTTTAGACCAGTCAAACGCGCCATTGGCTGCCACGTCACGAATTAAACCCTCTTGGGCAACCGAAGCAATGAGCAC
>CAYZUV010000397.1:0-2105 GCA_964481245.1 uncultured Pseudomonadales bacterium | reverse complement strand
CAGGCCGAGCATCTGGGTGGGTATAAAAACGGTCTCCTCCCAGTCGTAAAGGGGCCCGACTCTTCAAGGAGAATACGATGGAACACGTGCGTCGCAACATCTTGCTGATCACGACAGACCAAATGCGTTTCGACGCGCTGGGTTGTAATGGGGGGCAGGTTGCTAAAACGCCGAGTATCGATGCGTTAGCCGCTGAGGGAATCAATTTTCAGCGAGCGCATAATAACCACGTAGTGTGTATGCCCGCGAGAGCCAGCATGATTACTGGGCAACATGTCGGCACCCATGGGGTGTGGATGAACGGCGTGACGTTGCCCGAGGACTATCTCACGGTGGCTCATCATTTGCAGGCTGCGGGCTACGATACCGCGCTGATTGGCAAAGCACACTTCGAGCCTTGGCTGGGCTCACCGGATGATTTTTACGAAAACCGGATGGCCTCCCTCGGTGAAGTCGGTCCGCATCGCGGGTTCGATCACATGGAGTTAGCCAACCACTTCTTCGAAGGTCACAGTCATTACGATGTGTCTATGAACGCACATCCAGAGCTTAAGGCGAAGTTCTACCCAATGATTACTGAGAAGGGCCAGAACACCGCCAGCAAGGGGGACACCGGCGCGGTGCAAGTTTGGCCAATGGATATCCCGAGAGCGCTTTACCATACGGATTGGGTGGCTGACCGGACCTTGGCCTGGCTCACGGGCCGCGATACCTCGCCTTGGTTTTGCTGGATGAGTTTTCCCGATCCGCATCATCCTTGGGATGTGCCCGCTTCTGAACTGCATCGGGTCGATTGGCGGGATCTTGATTTGCCCGAGGCTTATCTCGCGCCCCAGGATGCGCGCCGGGTGCTCGCCACCAAGCCCAAGCATTGGCTTGGCTATTACGAAGGCGATCTTTGGAGCAACTTGGAATCCCCGAGAGAATTTGTTCCGGCGCGCATGACAGAAGATCAAGTGCGTGAAATTAACGCGATGACCCACATCGAAAATGAACTCATCGATGAGGCGTGTGCGCGGGTGATTGCCTACCTGAAATCAACAGGACAATACGACTACACGGACATCTTCTTCACCACGGATCACGGCGAACTGCAGGGGGACTTTGGCTTGATGTTCAAGGGGCCTTATCACGTGGATGCGCTGATGCGACTCCCTTTTATCTGGAAGCCGGGCGTCACCATCGCTTCGCCTCAGGTGATTGAGGGTCCTGTGGGTCACATCGATTTGGCACCCACTTTTTGTGCGATTGCAGGCATTCCTGCGGTCGGCATGGACGGCTCACCCTTGCCGGTATCGGAGGCTGAGGCCCTAAGCCAGTCTCGAGAATGCGCGTTAACCGAATGGGCCTCAGAGCACGGTCCCGTGAATCTAGCGCTTGAATCGCTTTACCAAAGGGATGGTTGGCTCATCTCTGCCTATCGGGCGGGGTCGGTCTACGAAGGCGTAGAGGGTGAGCTCTATAACCTCAACGAGGATCCGCTTCAGATGCATAATCTTTGGGATGATGCTTCGTTTGAGTCGATCAAATCTGATTTGATCGCGGAATTACGGTCTCAGCATATTCCGTTGGGCGCTGAGCGAAGGCCGCGATTGGCACCGGTTTAGGGGGTTGGGCTGCCAAGAGGCCGATGTCGTGAGACTTTTGGGGGGACGCCACCATGAAGGTGGGGCTAAAAAGACCCGTCAGGTCGGGCGTGTAATGGTGGGCTCGCTTGCAATGATTGAAAGGAATCCGTGAACCGTGGCGACGCGCTATCGAATGCTCGATGTTCCAGATCAGACGGGAAAGACGTTTCTGATCACTGGGGCGAATGCGGGTATTGGGTTCGAGGCGGCCAAGGCGCTGGCCGGACTCGGGGCAAGAGTCATCCTGGGTTGTCGTGATGCCAAAAAGGGCGCCCAGGCGTTGGGGCGGATTCGGCAACGCCATCCGTTGGCGGATCTCGTGTTGCTCGATCTTGATTTAGCAGACTTAGATTCGATTCGATCTGCCCGCGCGTCGCTTATTAATGAGCCCGCCATTGATGTGCTGGTGAACAATGCCGGCGTTATGGCGACGCCAAAGCGGCAGACCGCCCAGGGGTTCGAACTTCAATTCGGCAT
>CAYZUV010000396.1:0-2107 GCA_964481245.1 uncultured Pseudomonadales bacterium | reverse complement strand
GAGGAGCAGATGGCGGGATTAAGAGCAAGTGCTGCGCACTATGTGGACAATGGGCGACGCTTCAAGCGGGAGTTGGAGGCAATCGATCCTTGAAGTTCGGGCGGGATCGCAAGATCATGCGAACTTCGTAGGGCGAATTGAGTCAAGAAGACGACACAGCACCGATGTGAAGCCTGAGGACAACCTAAGCCGTGTGGATAGAGGTCGGAAGACCTCTGCATGGTGCGCCGAGTCGGCCTTGGCAGGCTCTAACGACCGGGGTATAGTAAGCCCCGCTTAAACAAGTGGTGAACACGGAATCGTACCGAGTCCAAGATACCTAGCCCATGAACAGCGCGACGTCATTATTTATTGCTTCTCTACAGGCTTCAGCTCTGCTGATTGGCCGTCTTTTGCTACTACGACTGCCGTTGTAGGCGGCCGTTACCAATTCCTACATTGATCTGGGCCTCTATCGAGGCGACGTTTACTTGTCGTAGAGAAATCATCATGAGCATTCAACCATCAAACGCAGAGACCGCCCATCGAAAGGTCATGCCGTTTCAAAAGTACAAACCTTTCCCCAAAATTGACTTGAAAGATCGGACCTGGCCCGACCAAGAAATCACGACGGCGCCTAAATGGTGCAGCGTAGACCTTCGAGATGGCAATCAAGCGCTGGTTGAGCCTATGTCGCCCGAAGAAAAACAAAGGCTGTATGACTTGTTGGTCGACGTCGGATTTAAAGAGATCGAGGTCGGCTTTCCCGCAGCCTCCCAAACCGATTTTGATTTTGTTCGAAAGATTATTGACGAAGATTTGATCCCAGAAGATGTGACCATTCAGGTACTCTGTCAGGCGAGAGAAGAACTCATCAAGCGAACATGTGAGGCTGTCGCAGGTGCGCCCAGAGTGATTTTTCACCTCTACAATTCCACGTCGACGCTGCAGCGTCGAGTGGTATTCGGTATGTCGCAAGAAGAGATCATTAAGCTCGCAACCGATGCGACGGAAATCGTTAAGGCGAATACCCGAGAGCTTGTCGCTTCAGGCACTGAAGTGGTTCTGGAATATTCTCCCGAGAGTTTTACCGCAACGGAAATGGATTTTGCGGTTGATATTTGCGCCGCAGTGATGGCGGTTTGGGCGCCTACTGGCGATGAGAAAGTGATTTTGAATTTGCCATCGACCGTTGAAATGGCCACGCCCAATATTTATGCGGATCAAATTGAGTACTTCATTAAAAGATTGCCCAATCGAGACCAAGCTATTATTAGCCTCCACACCCATAACGATCGGGGTACCGGGGTGGCTGCCTCTGAATTGGGCTTGATGGCTGGCGCTGAACGCATCGAAGGCACGTTGTTCGGGAACGGTGAGCGCACAGGCAACTGCGATGTGATCACCATGGCAATGAATTTGTTCTCCCAAGGTGTTGATCCAGAACTCTATTTGTCAGACATGCCTCGTATCGTGGAGGTGTCTGAGTCGTGCACCAAGATTCCTATTCATGTACGTCAGCCTTACGCCGGCGACTTGGTCTTTACGGCGTTCTCAGGCTCTCACCAAGATGCGATCCGCAAGGGAATGGCCTATGTGGAATCAGGGTCTGATGGCGCTTGGGAAGTGCCTTATCTTCCCATTGATCCTGCCGATGTGGGCGGTTCTTACCGTGAAACCGTTCGGGTCAATAGCCAGTCTGGCAAGGGCGGTGTGGCTTTCGTTCTGGAGAATTACTTTGGCGTCCATCTGCCTCGCGAACTTCTGGTTGAGTTGTCACCCATCATCCAGCGGGTCTCAGAGCAAGATGGTGGTGAGCTGAAGGCAGATGTGATCTGGTCGACTTTTGTGAGTGAATTGGTCGAGGTACCAGGGCCTTATCAGCTCCTAAGTTATGAGGTGAAGAGCACCGGTGCGGATCGAGAGACCTGTCAGGCAGTGATCAAAATTTCTGAGAGCGAGATGCAGATCAGTGGCGAAGGGTCTGGGCCTATCGATGCCTTTGTTGCAGCGCTATCTCAATCGATCAATGAAGCACTCAACGTAGTGGACTATCAAGAGTACGCGATGAATGAGGGCAGTAATGCCAAAGCAATTAGTATTATCGCGTTGAGCGATGGCGAAGGGC
>CAYZUV010000395.1:0-2112 GCA_964481245.1 uncultured Pseudomonadales bacterium | reverse complement strand
CTACTGATGATTCGAACGAAAGATCGTGAAGAAAGCCTTTGGGCAGCCGAACAATGTATTCAATCTCGTGCCTGCAGTGCGGTTCTCACCTGGCCCGGAACAGGCATTCCCGCCAAGGCGGTTCGACGAATTCAAGTCGCATGCAAATCCTATGGGGTGTGGGGCTTATTATTCCGACCCGCGAATGAACACGTGCTGCCTTCACCTGCCCCTTTTCGAATGCTGCTAACAAGCGAAAGCCACACCATAACTGAGGCTGGCGTGATACACCGCCATCTTGGTATCGAAGTCTTTAAACGCGCCGGCGGATGGGCACATCCAAAAATCACCGTACCACTTGATCTAGGTCAATCGTTGGGAGGCATTGATCAGTTCAACCAGAGCAGTCACTGGCCAGCCATTCAATCCATCACTATGCGTGATGATGACCAGGCCTTTGAAGGCCCAGCCTCCGATCTAGCCGAGACGGCAGGCACGCCGCTAAAGATTCATACTGAGCATCATGAACTGCCAAAGCAGCTAACGCCGATCACTGATAGGTTAGAAGACGCTTCACACAGAACCCCTGGTCAAACTTTGAGTTCGAAAGTCATTCGACACTCATTGAAAACACTGGATTCAAATCATCAAAACCCTGCCCCGATGCAGTCGGTATCGCAGGAGATTCACTGACGCTTGCTTCATGACACCGCCTTCCACCAACGCATCGCCTTTATGGCTTTGTCTCCACTTCGAGCGATTGCCGATCGAAGTGTTTGAGCGAAAACAATCCTCGAAAGACAACGCATCAGATGTCGGCTCTCATTATGCAAGCTCAACAAAGGCTCGTCGCCAACAAGTACCTGACGAAGCCTGCGCGATTGCCGTGGTGGACTTGCATCGCATCATCATGGCCAACCCGGTGGCTGAGCGATCCGGTATCGAGCCGGACATGCTGATCACACACGCCTACAGCCTCAATGAAAAACTACGCTGCATAGAGCAAAGCGCTGACAAAGAGCATCAAACACTCGAACAGTTGGCGCAGTGGATGTATGACTTCACGCCCAACGTGAGTGTGCTGACCCCGAGCGATCTACTGCTTGAGGTCTCCAGCTCTTTAAAACTATTCGGCGGCTTAGAAACGCTGCAATCGCTCATTCAAACCCGACTGGATCAACTCGGTTACACCGTTCAAATGGGGGTGAGCACCTCAGCGCTGGCATCTCAGATTGCCGCCAAGAATCGCCTTGCTCAGCTAGTAACCGGCAAGCCCCAATCACAGCTTCAACATCTATCGATTGATGCCATCGGGTTTGAGGCGCCTCATGTCGACAAGCTGAGAAAGATCGGTGTTGCGACATTAAACGACCTGCTGTCGTTGCCTCGAGCAGGTCTACGTAAACGCTTGGGGTTACCGGTTATATGCTATCTCGAGCAAATGCTAGGCGAGCGCCCTGACCCTCGACGCTGGATCACCCCGCAAACACGATTTGAGTCCAGTTTATTTTTTACTGACAGCGTGACGAGCCAACAGGCCTTACTGTTTCCTGCCAAAAGGCTTATTCAGGAGCTGGTTCTATTCTTGAATACCCGCCAACTCTGGACAGACGGGTTTCACCTCACGCTGAGTTACCGAAATAAGATTCAAGCAAACATCGTTACCCAGCTTGCGCGACCTGATGATGATAGCGCTTTGTTTTTACGTCTCTTCCAGGCGCGACTTGAGCGCAGCCCCTCGGTGAAAGATATTGACCAAGTGGCCATTTCTGTGACGCACTTTTATCCCGCTAGCCTGGAGACGGCAGGTCTTTTTGATGACGATATTACGACAACAGACACTCTGCTCAACGGCTCACCGACACATGACGGCCCACGAATATCAAAGCAGGCAAATGACTTGATTAGCTTGCTGCGTTCAAAACTCGGTGACGAGACCTGTTACATGCTGAGCCTCCATGATGATCACCGGCCTGAAAAGTCGTGGAACACACATCACCACGTCTATGAGTATCGCACTCAAGTGATGAAAAAAACCGCTGCGCACAGCCAAGCATCAAAACTCCAATTACCTTGGGACCTTCATACGCCCCCCCGCTCGCCTCGCCCTTTGTTTTTGCTACCTGAACCGCG
>CAYZUV010000394.1:0-2115 GCA_964481245.1 uncultured Pseudomonadales bacterium | reverse complement strand
ACTTCCAGCAAGCGATCATCGGGCACGCCGATCACCTGAGGCATTTTGACCGCTGGGTGCGTGGAAAGCAGTGACTCAATTTCGATCGCGGCAACGTTTTCGCCGCCAACTTTGAGCATGTCCTTAATGCGGCCATGGAATTGGATGTGGCCGGTGGGTTCAATCGCGCAGAGATCACCCGTCCGAAACCAGTCATCAACAAAGCTTTCGGCGTTTTTGTCGGGCGCCTTGTAGTAGCCCTGAAAGACACTGTAGCCGCGCAGCCAGATTTCACCCTGCTCGCCGAAGGGAAGGTCTTCTAGGGTCTCCGGATGCACGACTTTCGCTTCGAGTCCGGGCATAGGCTGACCGCAGGTCCGGATTCGCAGCGCCAACGAATCTTCTGGGTGATGAAATGCGATCACACCGCCCGCTTCAGTGAGGCCGTAGGCGCTGGTTTGAACCGCCTGGGGGATCGCGGATTGGAATTTGGCTAAAACGTCAGGGGGTGCGGAATTGTTGATGCGCCGGATCGCGGACAGATCGCGGGATTGATAGTCGGGATGATCAATGAGCGCTTGCATGATGGTCGGAAAGCAAGAGAACGCCACCGTGGCCCGTTCGCGCTCCATGGCCGCTAGCGCATCACCCGCATCGAAGTGGGTGGTCGACATGACCGCGGCGCCGGCATCAATGCAGCAGAGAATGGGTAGGATTGACGCCATATGAAACATTGGCAGCGGCGCCCAAAATCGGTCTTGGTCGTTTAAAAAATACCGAGATCGGTTCATGTTTTGCCCGTTTCTAACCAGCATCGCCTGATGCAGAGGGCAGCCTTTGGGATCTGCTGTGGTGCCGGAGGTGTACATCATGATGCAAGGATCGAACGCCGTGGTGGCGTGGGTTAGCGCGCTGATTGCGTCCTGAGACACGCAGGCGCCGCCGGCAATAAACGCGTCCCAGGTCATGAACCCTTCGCGAGGGTTGCCCTGCATCACAAGCTGCTCAAGAAGTGGCGTTTGGCGAATGGTCAGTGCCTCTCGAATGAGATCGCCAAAATTGGCGTATTCGGAGATCAGGTCATGCGTGATAAGGAGTTTCAGGTCAGCGTTTTCGATAATGTAGGCGAGCTCAGCGGGCTTGTATCGTGCGTTGACCAAGACGGCGACCGCCCCCAACTTCGCCACGCCGAACAGGCACTCAACATAGGTCGGGCAGTTGGCCATGAGAATGCCCACGTGATCCCCTTTGGTGATGCCTTGAGCGGCCAATGCCTTGGCCACTTGGTTGGCAGCCTCGTTCAAGCTCGTGTAGGTGTGGCGCGCGTCATCAAAGATCAGCGCATCATGATCCGGGTAGCGAGCCACCGTGGCCTCAAAGTATTGGGCAAGGGATGACCAGAGAGGGTCGGCCTCCGTCGAGTCACGGTGATGTGTTTTTGTCTCAATTTCACCCATTGGGTTCGCCTCAACCTCCGCTTGGTGTGCGTCTCAAGGTTACCACGCAAAAGGAGGTTGGCGGGGGCTCACGTGGTTCGTTCAAGGGTCAACATGGGCTGTGTGCAGTAGGCGCCCGAGTGTTTTAAGGCGCAGCTGCCCATTCGGTAGAGATCGCTTCTAAATCGCTCAAATAACTCGGGTGTTCTCACGCCGAGGTGTGCTGAGTAAATGACTGTCGGCGAGCGAGCAGCTGCGCACCTAAGCCCATGAACCCTCCAGAGATAAGGTTCGGTGTTCGTCAAAAGTGGGCCCCCAGACGAGGGTCATGGCGCATCGATCAAGGCGCATCGATCAAGACGCATCGATCAAGACGCATTGGCCTTTTCTAAGAAAGCGCGATGCTCAGGCATTAGTCGCCATCGCGACACGTTCGGGCAACTGCTGATGGCAGGTCGGCGAGGTTGAATGGCGCTGCGCCCTCGGTCATAGTGCAGTTTGAAAGCGCCAAGGCGCTGGACGGGTGAGTCTTTAGAATTTTGGAAATGGGTGGTGCTTCTTAGCACCGCCTTATGGTTGCATTGCACCAGTTTGGAGAAGCGATAGATGCGTGTAGATCGATGGTCAAAAGGGTTGCTTGGGCTTGGGCTCTCGGCGCTCTCTTTAAGCGGCTTGGCCGCTGAATACTCCCCTGTAGATG
>CAYZUV010000393.1:0-2152 GCA_964481245.1 uncultured Pseudomonadales bacterium | reverse complement strand
TCGCAGCGCCGATGCTTGCTTCAAAAAAAGCGTAGTCGTTCCTCAGGTAGATCCCCACACCGTCACCAGGTGCCAGACCCTCAGCTACAAATCCTGTGGCCGCTTGTAACGCTCTCTGTTCAAGCGCCTCAGTTGACAGTGTCTGATCACCTCGCCAAATCAAGCCCATGCTTTAACCCCCTGTTATTTGTTGTGGACCACACCCTCACACCCCGAGCCCGCGTTCGCGACCCGCCAGACGCAGCCTATGTGCTCAAGCCCCGCATACAGCTTATGCGGCCGAGGGACGGTCTCATCGCGCCTTTCCCCCCTCGGTTCGGCCTCAACTCAGCGTCAAATATCTTGATTGAGGGTATACCACAGTTCCTGTCGGTTGCTTAGCCAGCTTCGTGCGTGAGCCTCAAAGATGTGGCTCTCTTAAGGACTTGCGCCTCCTCAAAAACTGGTCAAGGATGGACAAAAGAGACGACACCCAATACGCGTACGGTATCGAGCGATACTGACGAATAGGAGCATTGGACATGGTAAAAATCCCAAATGGCATGCAGTTGCCAAGAACGCTTGATGACATCGATGCGCAGTTCATGACGAATTTGCTTCGCGCCCGAGGAATCATCGACGGCGACAATGTGGTTACGTCAACAGAAGATCAAGGCGTCGGCATGACTGCCGGATACTTTTCTTCGATTAAACGTGTGAAGTGCCATTTCAAAAACCCCACCAATGCCGTTGACAGCTTCGTGGTTAAGACATGGCCAGATTTCGAATTGGCACCCAAAGAACAAATTGCTGGAATGTTTGAGAAAGACATTATCGCCTACACCATGCCCAGCGATTCTTTCTACCCCAGGCCCCAGGTCTACCTCGCTGATTTTGATGCGTCGGAGGATCGTTGGGCGCTATTGATGGATGATGCCAACGCCTTCGGAACGCAAAAGCTTCACGAAAATGAAATGACCGCAGATGAAGTTCTGCACATGGTGCCCAAATTGGTTGATGTTGCCGTGGGCTGGGAGGGCTGTCATGAAGGCCCCAAATCGGAGCCCTTAGACAAGCTGGGCATCGTGCATTGGGCATCCGATGAGAACCTGGCGGCCTTTCGCCAAATCATGCCAGGGGGTGCGCCGCTCTACGACGTTTGGACCAATATGAGCGAATCGACACTCGTCAATGGCTACCCATGGCACCAAGAACTTGGGCCAAATTTCACGACGCTTTTTACCAAAAAACTCGAGGCCTTTTACGAACCCATCAAACCAGAGAATGGGGGAACCTGTACCTTGGTCCATGGTGACATTCGTGGCGACAATCTCTTTTTCTGCCCAGAAAGTCCTGCCTATCCCAACGGCTGGTTGACGATCGACTTTCAGTTGCTCACGAGAGGCCCAATCCCCTCAGATCTCGCTTACTTGATGAACACAGGAACTGTGCTCCCTGAAGTGTACGATCCCACAACCCGGGACAAGATTATGGCGCGATTTTTTGAGGCGTTTATGGATCAGACTCAGCTCTACAAGAGCTACACCTTCGAGCAGTTCAGAAAGGAGTACATGATCATGTCAACGGTACTCCTCATCTATTACATCGGGTTTGGTGCCAATATTTGGCAGGCTGGTCTTGAGAATCAGCAGCCCTCCAGAGTGGAGATGGGTGATCGAGGGGAAACCGAGGCTGACCTCACGCCAGAGGAGCGTCGGCAACGCATGTGGTGGCGCAAAGCCACAGCAAATTTTCGGGTCACCTACAAAGACTTTGACGTGTTCAATCAGTTGCAGACGATGAGAGACAATGTCGGTGCTATGGGCCCCTGGTTCGAAGTTCCCGACCGATTACGAAAGCCGTGATTTCTCTCTGGAAGTGATCATCATGCGAGTAGGGGCAGCCTGGGAGAACAAGGTCTGGCGCTGAAAGCGCCAAGATCTGCGGCCCTCTCTAAATCCACGATCTTCGCAGAAGCGCACTTGAATCAACGGGCGGGGCGTTCACACGCATGCCGCGAACGAAAAAAAGCGCGACAAAATGAGGAGGGTCTAGCCGCGAATGATGCCTTCACCGCGTAAATCGTTTTGTTAAATCGAGGTACGTACCGAATTGAGCACCCTGCTTAGCGAGGCATCAATCCATAGCTCGTGGTGGCGCTCGTGGTGGCGCT
>CAYZUV010000392.1:0-2162 GCA_964481245.1 uncultured Pseudomonadales bacterium | reverse complement strand
AGAGCCGAAGACTTACCCCGCAGCTCTTCAAGGCTGATTCGTAACGCCACCGCCGCGTGATCTTTCGCTTCTTCCCTGGTGACTTCGAGCATTTCCCGCACGAATCGCACGCGATTCTCGAGCGACCCGCCATAGTGATCGGTTCGGTGATTGTACTCAGGTAGCAGGAACTCGTAGCCAAGGTAACCCATCCCCGCGTAGACATAGATAATGTCAAACCCTGCCGCAAGCGCTCGCCGGGTCGCCTGCCGCTGCCAGTCGAGCACGGTAGCGATTTCATTCAACGCCAGCGCTCTGGGCCGAAGTTGCCCCATAAATCCCACATGAGTCGCCGCCCATGGAATGCCTGAGGGTGAGATCGGCGGCAATCTAGATGTGCGATTCATCACTGCCGCACCGCCGTGCCAGAGTTCGATTGCAGCGAGGCTGCCATGTGCATGGATGGCCTCGGTTGCCAATGCGTGCGATGCCACGTCCGCATCGTTCCAGAGTCGTGCGAAGGGTAACGGTGAATCATCTGAGCTGGGGTGAATGCTGACCGCGCCCGTGCTGACAACACCCCACCCTCCCTCAGCTTTCACAGACCGGAACGCAGCCCGCACGCGGGGATTGGCCTCCGTCATGCCTGACGCATGGGGTACTTGATAAAAACGATTGGGCGCAGTCACCGGTCCAATAGTGATCGGTTCAAAAAGGACACGATGTGAGGGATGACAGCCAGACAATTGATTCATTCCTTGAACCCTCACCCCTATCGGCGATTCAGCTGCGTTAAGTAGTTCAGCACAACCTCGTTGAAGCGCTCGGGCTGGTCAAGATTGACTGCGTGACCCGCATCCTCAATCACGACCAATTGCGCTTCCGGAATTTTGCTCGCCATATAGTTCGAAGCGGGAAGGAACGGTGCGTCATCAGCCCCAACCACAACCAAGGCAGGCACACGGATGCTAGGTAGCACCTGCATCACGGAATCATCTCGTTGGGTCAACATGCCACGAGCTGCATAAGCCAAGCCCTGAGCACTTCGGTGCTGGGCCGCTAACACCTCGGGGGACCGACCTTCGAGGGCAGCAAGCCCACGCGCTTCAAGCTGGTCAGCTCGATCCAGTGCAGTTCGATTCCAGGCTTCACGAGCCGCCGACTTTTTAAACCCGGGCCCAGTGTCGATGATTAGAAGTGATTGCACTCGCTCTGGGTGATCGCGATAAAACGCAAGAGACATATAACCACCCAATGACAACCCACCCACAATGGCGTGCTCGATCTCTAAGTGTTCGAGCAAAGCGAGCATATCGGCCACGGTATTTGCTTCACTGTAAGTCGCTGGATCTTTGGGTGAATCACTCTGACCGTGGCCTCGCATATCCCAGGTGATCACTTGATATTCGGCCGACAGCACCTCCACGACTTGTCGCCACATACCGCTGGTGGCTGAAAACCCATGACTTAACAACACGGCCTGACCAACGCCACGAACCTCATAGTGAATCTTGACGCCCGCACGATTCAGTATCGCCATTTACTTTCTCTCAACGTTCACGCTGGTTAAGCGACGCTCAGCCAAAGACCATTGGCTTTGCTGGGCAGTCGCACTTTCAATCGGTTAAGAGCGCTTTCGCGTGTTACTGCTCGACCCCGCTCGATTTCTCTTGCCTCAGACCTCTATCAATGGCCATAGGCTGGATCGCGCCTGCCGATGCCTTTCCTCTAGCTGGCCAAATGAAACTCGGCACTTTCACAAACCGAGCAGGCTCAACATTCAGAATGATCGCGCCAGAGAAAGCCGATGAAAGGGGCCCAAGGTACGCATCATGCGCTGATCTGATCCAAAATTGGCAGCAGGTACTCAATAAACGTTTTCGGATTTTCCGACATCGGGAAGTGCCCAACGCCCTGCATCAGGGTAAACGTCGATCCATGAATGGCCTGATGCGCGGCCTCTCCCAATTCGGCAAGACCGCTGTAATCGTATTCACCCGACAAGATATGAACCCCTAATCGCTTGGTGTCAATTTCGCTCGCACCCGATCGCAGATCATACTCCTGACTGTAGTAGTAGAGGTCACCTATGAATGTTTGCGGCCAACCACTGGCGTAGACCCAGCTCGTCTCTTTACGGCATTCAATGGGTGACTGCGGCGCGATGATGCCTTCCATCAAAC
>CAYZUV010000391.1:0-2164 GCA_964481245.1 uncultured Pseudomonadales bacterium | reverse complement strand
GTGGCCACTAAAACTTGAATGAAACCGTCCTTGAATTGCTGCATAACGGCATGCTTTTCTTGACTCGTCATGCGCCCGTGGACCAGCCCCACCTTGTGGCGATGGAGTCGTCTTGATAGATGCGCGTAAGTTTGAGCTGCGCTGACGATGCGATCATCGTCACCTTCAATGGCCGGACAGACCCAGTAAGCTTGCGCGCCGGAATCGCAAGCGTCTAGAAGTCGATCAACCACGTCCTCTCTTCGGCTATTGGCCATTACGCGAGTTGTAATAGGCGTTCGGCCTGGCGGTCGTTCATCAATGACAGAGGCGTTAACCCCTGCATAGAGCGTCATCGAGAGCGTTCTCGGAATGGGGGTTGCTGTAAAAATCAGTTGATGAGGTCGAGTGCTACCCTCGCCTTTGGCAAACAAAGCATGCCGCTGTGCCACACCGAACCGATGTTGTTCATCTATTAATACAAGCCCCAGTGATTTGAATCGCACTTGACTTTGAAAGAGTGCGTGAGTGCCAACCAACAAATCAATCTCGCCGAGCGTAAGTGCTTCGAGTAATTGATCTCTTGCCTTGCCCTTAACGCTGCCAGAGAGCCAGCCGACGCGAAAGTCGAGTGATTTAAACCAAGTCGTTAAGGTTCGGTGATGCTGTTCGGCCAGAAGTTCGGTAGGCGCCATGAGTGCGACTTGTTGATTGTTTGCAAGCGCTGCGAGCGCGGCAACTGCGGCGACCACCGTTTTGCCGGCACCGACGTCACCTTGAATTAAGCGAAGGGTTGGCGTTGTGCTGTTGAGGTCAGACAGAATCTCGTCGATGACTCGCGTTTGCGCCCCAGTCAAAGAGAACGGTAAGTGTGCCTGGAACCGATTGAACAGCTGCGCTGTCAACGGCAGAGGGCTGCTTGCTTCAGATTGCGTTTCTTGATGCCAGAGCATCATGCCGAGTTGATAGGCGCTAAGTTCTTCCAAAATAAGTGAGCGCTGGGCTGGGTGCGTGCCTGCTTGGATCGCGCCCAAGTCCTCACTCTTGTGCGGTTGGTGGAGAAGCCTGAGTGCTGCTATCACGTTGAGGCTATTAGCGTCATCGATGAGAGGAGAAAAAGCCTGCTCAAGATCCGGTTGGGTCAGCGCTTGCTTGATGAGGCTCCTTAATTTGATTTGGCTTAGGCCATCGACAACTGAGTACACCGGTGTGAGGCTGTTTGGTAATGGGGCCTTGGGGCTGCGTTGGTACTGAGGGTGGACCATTTCCAATCCTCTCGGTCCCCGGCGAATGCGCCCATAACACCGTAGAGAAGGATGGGTATTGAACTGATCAACTTGTGAGCGATTGAAGTGAAAGAATCGAAGCGATAATCGACCGGTGTCGTCTTGGAGCTGCACCACTAGGCTTCGTCTTCGGCCAAACTGAATATCGCAGGAGAGCACCTGCCCCTC
Source organism: uncultured Pseudomonadales bacterium (assembly GCA_964481245.1). Lineage (GTDB taxonomy): Bacteria > Pseudomonadota > Gammaproteobacteria > Pseudomonadales > Azotimanducaceae > UBA9926. The sequence continues at coordinate 731 of CAYZUV010000391.1, read as the reverse complement.
GATCACGTAATCGCCCTCGCTGCTGATCGAGCCAATCGGGCTGAGTGTGGTGTGATCTTCGTATCGGAAGGGTAAGTGGAACAGGAGGTCCTGCACACTAGTGATTCCAAGGCGGTCCAATTTCGTTGCTAGCGCGGGCCCCACCCCTTTAAGTGAGGTGACGGGATGCTCGCTTGGAAGTTTCACCTTAGAAACCGGGTTACCCCGCATCAACCGCGACGATGGCGTCGATCTCGATCAATGCATCCTTTGGCAATCGAGACACTTCCACTGTCGACCGAGCGGGATAAGGCTGCTTCAGCGTGTTGGCCAATAGATCATTCACAATGCCGAATTGATTCAGATCCCGTAGGAAGAGCGTGAGCTTGAGCGCGTGATGGAGATGCGTGTTTGCTTCTGCACAGACGGCTTCAAGATTTGAAAGGGCCTGCCTGGCTTGGCTTATAACGTCATCACCCTTGAGTGCCCCTGTTTCAGGGTCGAGGCCCAACTGGCCAGACAAAAACAACAGACCCTGGTGCTTGACCGCCTGGGCGTAGGGGCCGAGTGCTTTCGGCGCGAGGGGAGACTGGATGATCTCTCGCGTCATGGCTAATTTCTAACCCGAATGATTCGATTCACGTGATGAATGTGTCTGAGCTTTTTGATCACGTTAGCCAGGTGAACGCGATCTTGTACCTGCAAAAGCAGGTTAACGGTGGTCAGTCTCGCATCTCGTTCGAGGATGCTGA
>CAYZUV010000390.1:0-2170 GCA_964481245.1 uncultured Pseudomonadales bacterium | reverse complement strand
AATCGTCGTAAAAATACAGGCGGCAAGTTAAGCACATCGATGAAATCATGACCAGCGTCAGGAAGCCGTCGCGAGATCTCCGCTTTCGAACTAGCCTCTTGAGGGCGGCAATGAGGTGCCCAAGCTTTCTGTCCAGCACCGCTCAAGTTCAAGTCCGGCTTGGTTTGATGAAGGGCTGTTCCCAACCCAGTGTGCGGCGGTTCAACGCCCCTAGGCAAACGTGTAGGTATGGAGTTCCTTGCCCCACGAGTGGAAGCCCTCGGCCTTGGCCAGTGCGCGAAAATCACGCCAGGCATCGCCGTAGTGGACGAGAATAATTTTTCGCTTGAGATCCGCGGGTAGCGTCGCCAATTCCTTAATGCCGCAGTGAACGCCCCCTGTGAACAACTGACAATCATGAAAGATGATTTCGGGGGCGTGCTTGGCATCGAATTCAAAGAGTAGTTCCGGGTCGAATTGCGTGTCGCCGGTGAAGAGTACTCGTTGATCAATGAGGACGCCGCAACTCCAAACCGCATCCCGCCAATGAGTTGCACTGTCTGGCAAGTGCCGAGTTCTAAAGAGCTTTAGATCCATTGAGCCTAGTGTGGTTCCGTAAACGTCACGCGAATAGCCCCTTAATTTTTTCGGGCGCTGCGTCGTCCACAGATCGGAAAATCCGAGCCGTTTCTGCTCAGACCATTCGGATCCGCCCTTTAGCGAATCATGCCAAAGCAGATCTTCATAGGCCTTGGTGATGATCATGTGAGCCTTCTGGTTGATGACATAGCGGTTGAAAAGTTGGACCTCCTCAAGGCCACCAATATGATCGGCATGACTGTGGGTAATAAGGTAATTTTTTATTTGGGCGAGGCTCACGCCATGCCGATGCAAGACGCGCGCCGAGGTGGTGCCCATGTCGATCAAGAGATGGTCTGAACCTTTGACAATGAGGAGATTGGTTTGATTGAGTGTTTTGGCAAACGCTGAGCCGCAGCCAAGGAAGGTGAGCGTCAATTGGCCATCATTGGTCAGCGATATCGGGTTGGGTTTAGTGCGGCTAACAATCAATGCAGACCTCCGGTTGCCCCCTTTGCTTGATGCCACGTAGCGGTGCCTGAGGTCTTTGCGCCGCTCGCGTCAATTCGGCTGATGGTTTAGGGGCTGACATTATCCTCGTCCTTGCGCCGATGCGCCTCACTGACACCGTCCAGAACGGGCAGGGGTTGATTAAGCTTGAGTTGTTCGATGAACTCTAGCACGTCTTTTGCTGAATCAATCGCCGCCTCTTCCATGGGTAGGTGGCCCACGTTTGGGTACCACTTAATCGTGGCTTGGGAAAGCCGGTTTTTGAGTTCGAGGGCAAGGCTCGGCGGCGTCCACGCATCGGCCTCGCCCCAGAGAATCAGAGTCGGCCCATCAAACTGAATTGCGCGGCTTTGCCTGTCCCCTCGTTGGCTCAGCCGCTCAAACAAGGCCTCCCTACTCCCCGCGCGGAGGGACAAATCGATGTAGCGTTGAATCAGCGCTTCGGTAACCAGTGACTCGCGAGCGTAAGCTGAACGAGCTGCACGCTCGGCGAACAAGGCCGGATCTAGATGTCGCCCGAAATATTGAACGCCCGGTATTTTAAAGAGCGTCCGGAGCGGGTTGGTGTTGGGTTTGGGAAGTGGGTCGTTTGGATTATCCTGAACAGGTGACTCTTGCTTCTCGGTCCTTGATGTTGGCGCTGACTCCGAGCCTTGGTCAACGCCCCGCTCATTCTCTCGCTGCCAGGGGACCACGCTGTCAATGAGCAGCAGTCCGGACACGGCCTCGGGGTATTGCGAGGCATAGGCCAGCGCAAGCCCGCCACCCATCGAGTGACCACCAAGGAGGAACCGGTCAATTCCGAGATGCTGAGTCACCGACTGGATTGCAGCGACGTCTGCGGTGAGATCATACCGGGCAGATGCTGTGGCACCGGTTAGACCATACCCGGGCAGATCCAGTGTGATTATCCGCGCGTGTCCACCGATGAGTTCCACCCATCGCTCGAATTGATGGAGCGAACCGTTGGCGCCGTGGATCAACACGATAGGCAGAGCGTTGCTTTCACCCTGATCGCGGAAATGGATTCGGTCTTGGCTTTCGGTTCTCAAGAATTGAGATGCAGGGCTAACATATCGTGCATCAACAATTTCCGTAGGCA
>CAYZUV010000389.1:0-2175 GCA_964481245.1 uncultured Pseudomonadales bacterium | reverse complement strand
GAACTGGCACCGTGATGTCGCGGTGGAGCAGCGCCTCGGTTTCCCATTGCACTCTCCCACTATCCATATCCAGCGCAGATAATTGATCATCTGCCTCTGCAAGATAAACGTTGCCGAAACCCGACCCCAACCCCACGACGGAGGATGCATCTTGACTCCAAAGCGGCCGACCCGCCGAGAGGTCAATGGCCACAAGCTTACCTTGATAGCTAACCGCATAGAGTCGCCCACCCTGGAACACCATCTTGCCGTCTATATCTACAAGGCGCTCAAGGTCTGAACGGCCTTTTGCCGCTGCGATACGCTCGTCAATCGCGGCAACACCTCGTTCCGGATCAATCAAAGCAATTCGACCATTTGAAAATGCGGCGATCAATACGTCGGCACGCAGAATAGGTGTGGAGGTCCCACGAAGGGTCAATGCCGGAATACTGGTCGCAAAACTCCAACGGCGCTCGCCCGACAAAGCATCAAACCCCGTCACATGACCGTCAATCGACTGCGCGACGACAAGGTCATTTAAAATTTGTGGTGGCGCCAGCACTTCGCTTGAAACTTCACCCCGCCAAGCCATGGAGCCGTCACTCTGATTCAAAGCGACCACTTCGCCAGCCGCACTGCCGACTAGCACAAGACCTTCACCCACGCCTACACCACCCGTGATGACATCCACATCTTTGGCAAACGCATGGTTTATTTCGCTTTCCGTGTACAGCTGGCGGATATCCTGCTCCCAAATCTTTCGTCCAGAGCTTTGTTCAACCGCGACCACTCGACCATCTGCGGATGCAGCGAACACCCGAGACTCAGACAGTCCAGGCTCAAGCTTGATGGCTTTATCTGCGGCACCTTTGCCCACGCTGACTGACCATAGCGGTCTGAGATTCAATTCCGCGGAGATACGGCTCAGTTTTGCCGGCTCGATGACTTCCTCGTCTTTCTTATCACCGAACCAGCTACAGCCAGCAAGCAGCAAGAGGGAAACGAGGCTCGGAAAAATTCGCATCATTCAGCGCCTTCCTCTGCAACGTCCAGTGCAGCGGAGTCCTCGACCTCACTTTCGGGCGCATCAGACGAGCCCTCCTCTGGAAGCGCAACTAGAGAGGCTGAGACTGTGAGATCTTCTAATTTCATTGTCAGGCTTTGCAGGACGTCTTCTCCTCCCGTAGTGACCGCAAACTGATAGGCCTGTCTTGCTTCATCAAGCCGCCCTAGCTCGTAAAGAATGTCACCTCGAGTCTCATGCCAGCTCGAAGCATAACCGGCCAAACCAATCTCATCGCCGAGCGCAACCAACGCGCGGTCATAGTCACCTTGTGCATAAATCACTTTTGCGAGCCTGACTTTGGCAAGCGGCGCGATAAGATCTGGTCCAGCGTCAGCCGCCAGACGCAACTCCGCCTCTGCCTTTTCGTAGTTCTTATCATCAAAATAGAGTCGAGCGAGTTGCAGCGCACTCAGTGCGGCGTAGGCCGTGCCCTCGTGATCGCGCTTAACAACTTGTCCAAGCGCTATGGCATCCTCACGCCCACTATCGGTCGCAACCACTTCCTCAACGGCTTCCTGAAACCGAGCAAAATCCACGCTGGCAGCTTCAGCCACCTCTCGCTGACTGGTTTCCCAATAATTGAAGCCCACGTTGCCACCCACCACGAGCACCAAGGCGAGCGCGAGGAACAAGCCATTCTCGCGGAAAAACTGTTTTATGCGCTCGATCTGTTCTTCTTCAGTACTGTCGAGAGACACGCCGTACTCCTTTCTCTAATACTATTTAAACGTTACTGATCATCATTCGATCCATTATGGGACCGCGTTCTTATCGCTTGGGCTCCTGACATTGAAGCCAATCGGCCTTTAATTTCTTCCGTTCCCCACCAGCCGGCTATCGACTTTCAACTGATCAGTCCAGCGACCACCTCTACCAGTTCCGTCGCCTTGATGCGCTGCTGATCGCCCGTGTTCCTAAGGTCTCTGAGCGAAACCTCGCCCGCGGCCAACTCATCTTCCGCAACGATCAGCGCGAGTGGCGCGCCAGAGGCATCAGCCTTTTTCATTTGCGCCTTCAGCTTGCCAGCACCCAAATGAACAATCACGCGGGCACCCAAGCGATGCCTCAACTCTTCTGCCAACAAAAGGACCTGCGTTCTGGCGGAATCGCCCACCGATATCGCGTAA
>CAYZUV010000388.1:0-2194 GCA_964481245.1 uncultured Pseudomonadales bacterium | reverse complement strand
AAGGGGAAGCGAAAGAGTCAGGGCGCAATGGCCTCCTTTCAATCTGCCCTAATGAACAAACCTTCGTGGTCTTCAACCAATCAAATGACTAAAATTCTTCTTCAATGAGCAAAGGTAAAAGCCACATGACAAAGGTTGCCGTGGTGGGCACTGGGTATGTTGGCCTCTCTAATGCGGTGCTTTTGGCGCAGCACAATGAAGTGGTCGCACTCGATATCGATGAGCATAGGGTCCGCATGGTGAATGACCGGGTATCACCCATCGTCGATGCCGAGCTTCAAGATTATTTAGCGAATCGTCCTCTTAATCTTCGCGCTACGACGACACCAGAGGATGCTTACGCGGGCGCTGAATTTGTGGTCGTCGCGACACCCACGGATTACGATCCTGAGACCAACGCGTTCAACACGCGTTCGGTTGATCAAGTGGTCGCGGAGGTAGCGAAAATCAATCCGGGAGCGGTCACGGTGATCAAGTCTACGATTCCCGTGGGGCATACCCAGGCGCTGATTAATGCTCATGGGTATCAGAACCTCATGTTCTCGCCTGAATTCCTGCGTGAGGGTAAGGCGCTTTTTGATAATCTGCATCCCTCTCGAATTATCGTAGGTGAGCGATCTCCTCGAGCTCAACGATTTGCCGACCTGCTCGCTGGCGGCGCGATCAAAACTGATATCGATATTCTGCTCACTGACCGAACCGAAGCTGAAGCCATCAAACTCTTTGCCAACACGTATCTCGCCATGCGGGTGGCGTATTTCAATGAACTCGATACCTATGCTCAAACTCGTGGCCTCGATTCGAGGCAGATCATTCGGGGGGTTGGCCTCGACCCCAGAATTGGTAGCCACTATAACAACCCGAGTTTTGGCTACGGCGGTTACTGCTTGCCGAAAGACACCAAGCAGTTGAGAGCCAATTACAGCGAGGTGCCTCAGAATCTGATCCAAGCAATTGTCGATGCCAATACCACAAGGAAGGACTTCGTGGCAGAGAGCATTGTCGCGAAGAATCCGAACGTTGTGGGTGTGTACCGCCTGATCATGAAGTCTGGCTCGGATAACTTTAGAGCATCTGCCATCCAAGGGGTGATGAAGCGAATCAAGGCGAAGGGCATCGAGATCGTTGTCTACGAGCCGGAGCTTGAAGAGGCGGAATTTTTCAGGTCGCGGGTGATTAAGGACCTGACGGAATTCAAGCGGTTGAGCGACGTAATCATAGCCAATCGGAGGAGCGACGAACTCGCCGATGTCGAAGACAAAGTGTATACGCGTGATTTATTTGGTCATGATGCCTAAGCCATGCTCTGCGTAAGCATCTAAAGGCAAAAGGTCAATCCATGGCTATTCCAACCCTGCAGACGGGCGCGGCTGGCTCTGACCCAGCCCTTTACCTTATTCCGCTAACAGGTAACGAGGCGGCCGTCGATGATGCGTTGCCTGCTCATAGTCGAAAGCGAAACCTAGCAATTTCGCGTCATCCCATGGCCGTCCCAGAAGCTCAATTGAGGTTGGCAGTCCATCCTCTGTGAACCCGCTCGGGAAGACCATGGCCGGTAAGCCAGAGTTGGCGGAGAGCTGACATACGTTGTCCTCGGGTTGAGATTCGCCCAAGCGTGCCGGGCGCTTGCGTACGGCGGGGTAGATCAAGGCATCCAAATGGTTTGCAGCCATTACGTTAAGGATCATGGTTCGAAGTTGGTCTCGTTTGGCCAATTCTTCAAGGTAAGTAGAGGACGTATTACTCGCCATTGCAGCCGAGGCTATTAGAAGCGGCTGCACCTCAGGGTGCGCGGATTGGCTTTCAATAATGGCTGTGAGGTTCGGAATAGGGGACGTTGGCTGCTCCTCTAGCCAGGCATTCAAATCGTGACCGAAATCACGCATCAAAACATGAAATCCACCGTCGACGCCGTAAATCAATTGATCAAGGTCGGGTAATGATACATCCACAAACTGAGCGCCTAATCTACGCATATCACTAACCGCCTCGTCGAAACGGTCTGCCATATCCGAATCGTAAGGGTCGACTCGAATCAGCTCGGAGACGAGACCAAACCGTTGTCCTTGCAAAGCGCCGCGTTTGAGTGAGGCGCTAAATGCGCCAGGACTCAGTTTGTCGTAGGCGCTTGCGGTTTGTGGATCCAATGGATCGTAACCTGTCACCGCATCCAGCACGATCGCAAGATCCCCGA
>CAYZUV010000387.1:0-2207 GCA_964481245.1 uncultured Pseudomonadales bacterium | reverse complement strand
GGGCGCAACGCCGGCAGCCTTCAATGGCCAGAGCCCTCTGTCGATGATAGCAAGGGCCTAATGCGCTTCAATTAGAGTGGGAATGCCCGCATAATCGGTCCAATTCAGGCATTTTGAGTCACACGTGTTTTCAGCTCGTGTGCACCTGCTCAACATATAACCCGCTAACCAAAGGAATGCTATCCAGAGGCTATCGCCGCTAGGGCGCTCGACTCTGGATGATCGGCGCAATGACAGACTGGCAGAAAATCGCATTTCTCTTGCCCCCCTTATGGCGACGCTTCGGCCATCAAGTGGGACTTGCCATCATCGCGATGATTGCGAGCTTCTTGCTACTGTTTACCGTTCCGCTGATCTCCAAATCGGCGCTTGACCGTCTCGCAACCTCAGAAAACGACCCATTTTTCGCCCTTCTAGAACGGATCTTATCCAGCATGGGCTTGGCAGAAGCGCAGCTGATTTATGGGCAGTTAACGATAGCTGGGTGCCTCATCGTGCTCGCCACTGGCGCAGCAGGCTATTTCATCTACCTTCGCGGGCGCTCGATTGCACAAGCAGCGGAAGGGATGGCGCGCCATCTTCGTGATGACTTGATGGATCACCTCAATCATTTACCCATGGCGTTCCATCATGCTGCCGATACCGGCGATCTGATCCAACGGTGCACATCAGACATTGAAACGTTTCGGGTTTTCATCAGCGGTCAATCGATCGAAATTGCGCGGGCGATTCTCATGCTAATCGTAGTGTTGCCTATTTTGTTCGCGCTCAATGCGCAAATGACTTGGATTGCTCTCGCGAGCTTTCCCTTCCTCATGGTGAGCGCCGTGCTTTTCTTTAGCAGGGTTAAAGCGCTGTTTTTAAATGTCGATCAAGCCGAGGCCGCGCTCACTACCGTTCTCCAAGAGAATCTCACGGGTATTCGAGTCGTTCGAGCTTTTGCGCGTCAATCATTTGAAATCAACAAGTTTTCCGCGTCCAACCGCACGTTTCGCGAAGAAAACAAAAAATTGCTCACGCTGCTCGGTTGGTACTACGGCATGAGCGATATCGTCTGCCTGGGCCAAATTGGACTCATCTTGATCATCGGCGCTGACTGGGTACTCGCAGGAGACATGAGTGTGGGCACCTTATTCGCCTTTCTCACTTATGAAAGCATGATTATTTGGCCGATTCGTCATATGGGCCGCGTACTCACAGACTCAGGCAAAGCGGTGGTCGCTCTGGGTCGCGTCGCAGACATTCTCCGCGAACCTACTGAGACCCCAGGTGAGCACAGCCCTACCACTCGCCTGGCGGGCCGAATTCGTGCCGACGACGTGTCCTTCTTTCACGCCACTTCGCGGGCATCAGAGGTGCCCACCCTCGATCGAATCAACTTTGATATCGCTGCTGGGGAAACGATCGGTCTTGTGGGTGCGCCAGGTTCGGGTAAAACCACACTCATCCAAGTGTTACTTCGAATCTTTGACAGCCGCGAGGGTCAGCTTTATCTCGATGATCACCCCTTGGATGCCTTGTCGCGAAAATACGTCCGTGGGCAAGTCAGCGTCGTACTACAAGAATCCTTTCTTTATGCCGGTAGCATTCGGGAGAATCTTTGTTTAGGCCGCCCAAATGCAACCCAGGCTGAGCTCCAAGCCTGCACCCAAATCGCGCAAATTCACGAGACCATCATGCGCTTGCCGCGAGGCTACGACTCCGCCATTGGCGAGCGTGGCGTGAATCTTTCAGGTGGCCAGCGACAGCGTCTCGCCATCGCTCGAGCGCTTCTCAAAGACCCCGCTATTCTGGTGCTTGATGATGCCTTGTCGGCTGTCGATACGGATACTGAAGCGCTAATACTGGACGCCTTGCGAACGAGCCGCCCTTCCGAGAACAAACGAACCACACTGATCATTTCGCATCGGCTATCGAGCATTTTGCTGGCTGATCGCATCTTCGTTTTCGACAGCGGTCGCATTGTTCAGGTTGGCTCTCATCGGACGCTTGCGCGAACATCAGGTCTGTATCGATCACTCTGCGAGATTCAGGGCGCCGTCCAAGAAGAGATTGAATCTATCTCGCCAGTCGTCGCCGAAGATCTTATCAATGGCGACCTCTCGGACACGGCGCAATTAGCTGGTGACTCGTCCGCGCACGATTCCGAGCTGGGAGACGATCGATGACCGACGCCTATTTTGATGATGAGAACTTTGGCGATGAAT
>CAYZUV010000386.1:0-2224 GCA_964481245.1 uncultured Pseudomonadales bacterium | reverse complement strand
CGATTACTTTAAGGAATTCATCCACTCACCCCTTTCCCCGACTCTCTGTTTAGGAATAGATCCTTCATACACCGAGCCCAAAATGACGGATTTGCAAAGGTTCGAACCGCTTTTCAATTTCGAGCGGTTTCTGTAGAAAGACAATCTCCCAAGGAAATTCAGCGATGACCCCAACCTTTCCGCCTGTTCTTGCGTTCGCATTCATCCTAGCCCTCCTGTTTCTGGGCGCGATGGCGCGTAGGGCGCTGCCTTTTTTTCAGAGGAACCTGATACCTGCAAGTCTGATTGGCGGTGTCGTCGGCTTCCTTTTAGTGGCTGGCGACCTTTCCATGGGCTACCTCTCAAGCGATTTCACTGCCATTGCATTCCACGCCTTTACGTTGAGCTTTATGTCTCTCGTCCTGACTAGCCGAGCTCAAAGTAACGATTCATCCGAACTCGCATGGGGCGGTCTGTGGATGTCTGTTATCTGGGTGATCAGTCTGACCCTTCAAGCACTTCTGGGGCTCTTACTCATCCGTCTTTACAATGGACTTTCATCCGAGCAGCCTCTCTCAGATTACCTGGGAATGATCATCACTCACGGCTTCACCCAAGGTCCGGGTCAAGCCATTGCGCTTGGGAGCTTGTGGGAAACATCTTTCGATATTCAACTTGCCACCGACTTTGGACTGATCTACGCCTCATTGGGCTTTGTTGCCGCTTTCGTCATCGGCGTGCCGGTTGCTCGATGGGCTATGAGCCAACATCTGCAACAAGGATCAGAACGTATCGACGCAGAATTTGAGGCAGGTTTTTTTGAGCAGCCTGAGACGCACCCAGCAGGGCGTCAAATCTCACATCCTTCTAACCTCGACTCCCTTGGATTCCACCTAGGGTTGCTTGGTGTCGCCTACCTTTTAACCCATGGCTATCTCAGCGGCATGCAGGTCCTCGTCCGAGACACTGCCATCGAAAATATTTTCAGCTACAACCTCTTCTTTTTTCATGGACTGATGGTCTGCGTCATCCTTCGTCGCTGCCTTGACGGTTTAAAGCTGGGCCATCTCGTCGATGACGAGACACAGAAGAGAATTACAGGCACTTCTGTCGACATCATGGTCACTGCAACGTTAGTGAGCGTTAACTTCGGACTCCTTTCATCCTACTGGGTGCCTATCTTGTGGGTTGCACTTGGCATCACCATCGCGACCGCGCTCTTGTGCCTGGGTGCGGGCAGACGACTTAAAAGCTTTGGTCTTGAGCGAGGCCTGACCAGTTTCGGCTGCTGCTGCGGCTCAACCGGGACAGGCATTTTGCTTTTGAGGATCCTCGATCCTCATTTGGCCTCGCCTGTCGCCAAAGAGCTCGCCTTTTTTAACATCGCCATTGTCTTTCTGAGCTTCCATATTCTCGGCATTATGGCGCCCATTTTGCCTTCGATCCCTCTGGTCTGGACGATTAGCATTTATGTTGCGACGGCCGGACTTGGAGGCCTGGCGCTGTTAAAGCTGGGCTCAGTCATCAATCGGCCTCAGGCGCAATAGCGCCAGCAATATCAGGGCGCTAAATCAAGCACCTCTCCTGGACGAGCAATCCCAAACCCTGCCGCTAGGACGGCCTCGCGCTCGGGCGAGGCCTTCCGAAGCAAAGGATTGGTGTGATTCATGTGAATGAATCGAACTTTAGATTTCTCAACTTCGGGGATATCGGCGAGCAAGGTCATGGTCTCGCTAACTGTAGGATGTGGGATTAACGACATATCCCGACCTGGAAGCTCGCCTTGACCAAAAAAAGACGCGTCGATAAAGGCCCAATCAACTGTCTCTAGAATTTCCGCAAGATTCCAAGTCCACTTCCCCCATTTGTCGATATCTGGCAGGTACAAGACTCGCTGCCTTGCTTCAATTACAAACCCCACGGTTTCGCTGTACTCATCTCGATGAGGCACGAGCATCGGCTTCACCCGGACATCGTTTACAGTGACCCACTGCGCTTCTTTTACTTCTCGAAGCACAATATTTCGCTCGGTCACCAGTTGACTCCAAGGGCCATTTCGCTCCAGAAACTGCTTGAAGCGTGGCATAACATAAACAGGTACCTCTCGTGCGCCGACCGCCTCTTTACCCAGATGCGCCAAACCCAGGTAATGTCCCATATGAGCGTGCGTCAAAAATATGCCATCAATGTCAGACACTCTCGCCTTTGAGTGACGCCACAACACGTAAAGTTGCTCTGGTAATTC
>CAYZUV010000385.1:0-2230 GCA_964481245.1 uncultured Pseudomonadales bacterium | reverse complement strand
TGATTAAGGTGACGAGCCCATCGATCGGTGCCGGACCATGAATCATCAGGACACTTAAGTATAGACCCGCGAAAAGGCCCAGAATTACTTGTCGAGTCGCGATCGAAAGAACAAGCGCGAGCGCGATGGGTGCTAAAGACAGGATGTTTGGGTCAGGCGCCATGGGAGATATCCTGACGCAACCTTGAGAGCTTGCCAATGATTAGCAACCGTTTGGAGAGCCTTCCATGAGTTGCTGGCACCGCCTCGTGTGTCAGGAAGGTTGCTTTGAGGCGTTGGTCTTGTTTCGTAGAAGCCAGCCAATCGAAGGCGCTGAGTGACTCTGAGAGAGGCGCAATGCGCCAACCTGTGCATGACCTTGGATGATCGTCTGAATGGCTTGGCGAGCGAGCAGTGAATAGCAGCAAGATTTGTCAACGTGACACGCGTCTGGAACAATGCGCCGCCTGTAACCGCCAGTCTCATAGGAGGAGCCAGTGACTCAAACATTTCGCGAACAGCTCATCGACTTCGAGCAGCTATTTTTTTCATGGTTGGTGCGTGTGGTGATCAGTGCGGTTCTGGTCGGATGTGCCTGGATCGACGATGCCCCGCCTGTGGATATTGCAGCCCATCTGATTGCCGGGTACGTGGTTTTGCGGGTTGTGTTCGAGTTCAAGGCGTTCATGCAGGTTCTGCCCTTTGATGTCAGGGTGCTCCAAGCCGGAGGCGCTTTTTTTGCCCAGCTGTTGCTGGGTTTGACTTTTCTGGCCGTCGCCTCGTTTACGGAACGATTGGCCATGCTGGCCGTCGGCTGAGCAAGTAATAAGCATGTCTCCAACCGAAGGTGATGGAGCAATGAGTCTCTTGTTTAAGGTGCTCACCGAGGCTGAATGGGCGGTAGCGCAGCGCACCGGAGTGATCGAAACTGCTTTGGATGCACGAGATGGATACGTGCATTTGTCATCGGCTCACCAGCTCCCGCTGACACTGGCACGGTATTTTGACGGACACGAGACCGTTGTTCTCTTGGCCTTAGATCAAACGCGCCTCGGTAAATCGCTGGTTTTCGAACCATCGCCGCCTCGAGGTGGCCTCTTCCCTCATGTGTATCGTTCATTGCGGGCGGCTGAAGTGGCTCAGCAATGGATGTTGACTCGACGAGCATTTGCGCTGCCGGAGCAGGTTTTGGCCGCATCCGAAGCCGAAATCTTGCGCGATCAAAGCCCATGCTGACAGCCGATACCTTCAAAGTGAATCTAGAGAGCGAGCGCTTTCATCTTCTGCAGACCCAACCCCAACATTTTGACGGGCTTTATCAGGTCGCGAGCGATCCGGAGCTGTGGGCGCAGCACCCTCAGAGTGATCGCTGGAAACTAGATGTTTTTAAACGATTTTTTGATGCAGGTCTCCAGAATCCTGAAGGGTGCTTCACGATTGTCGACAGAGGATCAGGCCAGGTTGTGGGTTCAACGCGCTTTTATGGGTTGGATGTCCTAGAACCCAGCATTCGCCTGGGATATTCCTTTATCGCTCGGTCGCTTTGGGGTGGTGCAGCGAACCAAGAGGTCAAACATACCCAGCTGTCTTTTCTATTCAAGCATGTGAATGCCGTATATTTCGAAATTGGCGAGCGGAACACGCGCTCGCAGAAGGCCCTCGCGAAATTTCCAGTGGAGTCTTATCCTCAAGACGAGCGAGCCCTTGCGGTTGGCAATTTGCTTTATCGCATGAGTCGGGATGCGTATGTTGAGATGACGAATTGAGGTGATCATAGCCCTGGGCTCGCTTCGGTCGAGCCGAGGTCAGGCATTACAACAAAAACGGTGAGAGTCGGTGAGATGGCTAAAGTGATAATCAATGGGCAGGTCGCGCCAGAATTTGAGTCGGTTAAGCGCTGCTTTGAAAAGGAAGTATCGCGCAGCGCCGAGACCAATGTTCAGCTCTGCGTCTACCATCGAGGTGAGAAGGTGGTTGATCTCTGGGCATCAAAAACAGCTGATGCGGCCTTCGATGCCGACTCCATCGTCAACGTATTCAGCAGCAGCAAGAACCTTGAGGCCCTGGCTATGGCTTCGCTGGTGGATCAGGGCTTGCTGGATTACGGTCAGCCGATCGCGAGTTATTGGCCTGAGTTTTCAGCCAATGGCAAGGCAGAGCTGACGGTTGCTGACCTCATGCGCCACGAGGCGGGCATGGCGGCATTAGAAATCAGTCTTGATCCGAGTGATTTGCGCACTGATCGCATTAA
>CAYZUV010000384.1:0-2242 GCA_964481245.1 uncultured Pseudomonadales bacterium | reverse complement strand
TGGTCGTCACCGTTGGGGCGGAACCGATAGACGATGCCGTTGAAAGCGCCCCAAGGGTGGAAATTCGGGAACAAGGTGTAATCAATCGAGTCCATGAGTTCGGCATCACAATAGAGATCGACGCGCTCGCCTGCGATGGCCCTCAAATTCTCTCGCGTACGATCAGCCATGAAATGGCGGAGCCGCATGCCACTCGGGACTTCGGGGACTGGCGCGTCATGGTCAAGATCCATCATGGCGCGCATTAAATCATCGTTGCTGACCGTGTCCAGCAGCGGGCTGTGTGTGGCGCCTGGGGTGATGACGCGGGCGCAGTTTTCCCAAATATCCACTTGGCTGTTCACGTCGCCAATGCTGCGCATCACCTGGGGGTGGGTCGCATTCACATGGTAGGCCTCGCAAAATGCCTCTTGAGCAATCTTCCAATTACAAGGCATCACTTTGGCGACATGGCACTGCTTGTAGAGGCCCCCTAAATTCCAACGCTCGAACTGGCTCGCCAAGTCTTTAATGTGATCCTCGAAGGGCGCGCAGTTTTGGTCTGGGTTAATGAAGATGAAACCGGCCCACACAGCCAGCGGAATTTCTGGAAGCGAAAACGTGTCTTGATCGATATGGGGGAAATCCCAATCTGCAGGAATGTCCTGCAACTGACCATCAAGCTTCCAGCAAAATCCATGAAAAGGGCATCTCAGCTCTTTGGCATTGCCATCAAATTCCTTAAGCATTCGCCCCCGATGCAGGCACGCGTTGGGATAACACTTCAAGTCACCCGTTTCTGTACGCACCACGAGAAACGACATATTGGCGATGTCATACCGATAGTGGTCACCCGGCTCTGGGATGTCCTCCTCACGGCAAGCGAATTGCCAGACCTTTTTCCAAAGCGACTCGACCTCTCGTTCATGCCACTCGCGTGTGGTGTATCGAGACACGGGATACTCCCGAAACCCCATGTGCATCGGTGATTCGAGCCTCAACACTTCCGGAACGGGCTTAGAGTCTTGATCGAGCAGGTCTTGGTAGGTCAACCCAGGCGACCGTGTCATCGTTTCAGGATCTAGCGGTTTATAAGCTTCTGACATGAATAATTCCTCGCATTGCGGCTGCAATTTCAGCCAATGATGGTGCCTTCAATTTCGTGGAAGAGCAACCAATAGGGTTACAGCCCTCACGACCAGGCTCTTGTCGGGGCGATGACCTTCTCTGAGATTTCGGTAAGCACCTCATACCGCGTGTCAAAGTTCGGTAAATTCATCACCTGGTTCAAACCCGCCGCATGAAGCTCAAAGAGTCGCTCGAGCACTTCGTCTTGCTCGCCAATTAAACAGGTGCGTTTCATGACCTCAGGCGTCAAAAAAGCCAATTCTTCTGGCACCACCCAACAGTTATGCCCCATGTGAATCCTCTGATGAACACGGTCCTCGGGAAATTGACTGAGTAGCTGGGTGTAATCCTCCCAAACTTCAGCAAATGCATGCGGCGGCTGATGACCAAAATTGCGAAACTGATCAAACGCATAATGCATGGAGGCCATCGCCATGGCGCCGCAGCGTTCGATCATCCGGGCTGAGTTGGGTGACTCGCCTGGCTCCAGGATCCCGATGGCTGTCAGCGCGGTGGTGTAGTATGCATCCCTTTGTAACGCGAAGTTCTCGGCTTCAAGCATCGACCAGATGTTCTCCATCATCGCGCCTGAGGCGGGCAACCCCAGAACGGCACCCTCGCCCCGCCGGCCCGCCACGGCCAGCGACTTGGGACCAAAGCCTGAGACATAAAGAGGAATATCCTGTTCGAACGAGACGAAACCGCGATCAGGCATGATGTGGCGGATGGGCCGCGCGCCAGCTGACGTGACATAGGTTGATTCTTGACCGCTCAATAACGGTTTCAAAGTGGCGAGATAGCCGTCAAACGCTTTGACTCTCTGCGGAGGAAGCCCCATCACCCGCATGGCGGTGTTGCCAGACCCAATACCAAGAAATGTCCGGCCCGGCGCCAATGCGTTGATGGTCGCAATGCTTGATGCTGTCACTGGCGGCGGCCGCGTGCCGGATACAGCAACGCCCGTTCCCAAGCGAATTCGAGTCGTATTCTTCGCGGCCAATGCGAGGGACGCATAGCAGTCAGACCAAAGCATCTGACTGTCGGCAAACCAGGCATGGCTATAACCAAGCGCCTCAGCTTGCACCACATAATCTTCATCGAGAATATGACTCGCGATACAAAGGCCGATATCCAT
>CAYZUV010000383.1:0-2243 GCA_964481245.1 uncultured Pseudomonadales bacterium | reverse complement strand
CATCTCACCATCACCAATGATCGTAAGGTGAATCCACTCCCGATGGACTATGACCGAATCCAGGCTGAGCGGTACGAGATGGATCAGGTCTTTCTAAGCTTCACTGACGCCCTGCCGTCGCTCACTTGGCAGGCGCCATTGGCAGGGAGATACTCATCGAGCTTTGGCAAACGACGGGTCCTGAATGGCAAGCCCAGAAGCCCGCACAGCGGCTTGGACATCGCCGCACCTGAAGGGACGCCTGTCCAATCTGTTTCAGATGGCGTGGTTGCAGCCGTGGGGAATTATTTCTTCAACGGCCAAACGGTCATGGTGGATCATGGCCAAGGATTGATCTCGATGTACTGCCACTTATCCACTATCTCAATTGAATTAGGGGAAAGCGTCACAACTGAAACGGTGATCGGCGCGGTGGGTCAAACAGGACGGGTGACCGGGCCACATCTTCACCTCAGCGTGAGTCTCAATAACGCGAGAGTCGACCCTCTGCTCTTCTTCTCTGTCCCTTAGGATTCGTAAAGGGCTTGGTCACCGCTTTTTATTCTTGGCGCTCCGCTGCGTCTTCTTGACATGGGCCATCATACGTCGACGACGGTTGACCTGGCGCTCGGTGAGCTTGTTCTTCCGCCCCTTAAATGGATTGTCCTGTGTCCTGAATTCGATTTGCAGCGGGGTGCCCTTAAGACCAAGGGCTTCGTGGAATCGTTTTTCCAGATATCGTCGATAGGAGTCTGGGACTGACTCTGTTTGGTTGCCGTGAATAATGATTCTGGGCGGATTCGAGCCCCCAGCATGGGCAAAGCGCAGTTTAATCCTCCGTCCATGCACCATGGGCGGCTGATGTTCGGTTACTGCCTGATTAAGTACATTGTTCAGATGGGACGTCGATAAAGGTTTGGTTGCCGATGCGTACGCTTCCTTAACCGATCCGAAAAGTTGACCCACGCCCGAACCATGGAGCGCTGAAATGTAATGAATCTGGGCAAAGTCTAAAAACGTTAAGCGCCGATCAAGTTCGACATGGATGCGGTCTTTTTGCTCTTGGCTTGTACCATCCCATTTGTTGATGCAAATCACCAGCGCTCGCCCGGCCTCCATGGCGTGACCCAGAAGATGAAGATCCTGCTCAACCAATCCTTCGTGCGCATCAACCAACAGCAAGACAACATGAGCATCCTGAATCGCATCCAGCGTCTTAATGACTGAGAACTTTTCAATGGACTCATTGATCCTGCCGCGACGACGAACACCCGCGGTGTCGATCAACGTGTAGGCGTCGCCATCACGTTCGAAGGGAATGTAAATGCTGTCGCGCGTGGTGCCCGCCTGATCGAACACCACAACGCGCTGCTCACCCAAAATTCGGTTCACGAGTGTGGATTTACCCACATTCGGTCGGCCCACGACGGCAATCTTGATTCCGCTGGCGCTTGAGACCTCTTGGGCAAGATGCGACCCAGTCGCTGGCTCGACCGAATCTGAGTGTTCATCGTGATTTTCGGCGCCTAGACGATCAAAGAACTCGGCAATCAAGCGCTTAATGCCGTGACCATTGCTGGCTGAAATCAATGCAGGTTCACCAAAACCGAGCCTCGCGAATTCACCCCGAACGAGGTCTGTGTTTTGCCCATCAATCTTGTTGGCAACCAATTGAACGGGCTTATTCTTACCTCGGAGCAACTTAGCGATGTCGTCGTCTTGGGGGACAAAGCCATCTTTTACATCGACGAGAAAAAAAACGAAATTGGCTTCATCTATCGCGGTTAGCGACTGCGCCGCCATTTGCTCGTCAATGCCCTCTTCAAGCCCTGAGAGCCCGCCCGTATCCACCAGCCAAAAGACTTGATCGTCCACCTGGGCTTTGCCAAATTGTCGGTCTCGCGTGAGGCCTGGCACACCTGCAACCAACGCGTCGCGCGTTCGAGTAAGACGATTGAACAGGGTTGATTTGCCCACATTAGGGCGGCCCACCAGTGCAATGACGGGGAGCATAAGCTGGCCTATTGAAGCTCGAACGCAGACAACTTGCCGCTATTGCCCATGACGTAGAGCCTAGAACCATCGGCTGTGATCGGGGTGTAAACCCCCTTCCCGTCAACCTTGCGACGGGCAACGAATCGGCCATCTGATTGCGCGAGCACGTGGATATAACCCTCAAAGTCGCCGACGGCGACGTAACTGCTCACAGGAACTGGCACCGTGATGTCGCGGTGGAGCAGCGCCTCGGTTTCCCATTGCACTCT
>CAYZUV010000382.1:0-2245 GCA_964481245.1 uncultured Pseudomonadales bacterium | reverse complement strand
TTTGAAACCATGCTGGGGTACAACCAGCCCGAGAATCAAGGGACCTTGGTGATTACCACTTTCGATGAGGGTGAACCGCATGACCGGGTCGTCGCACGAATCCATATCGAAGATGAGCTCTATGTGGCGGTGAATCATTGGCCTAGGCTCTGGTATTGGCAACTCCTCGATGAACCGATGGTGCGTATTCGATACGGCGAGGTAGATGCGATGTTCCAAGCCGTGCCTGTGGAAGGCGATGAAGCCATTGCCCGTGTCGATGCGGCCAGGCCGCTCAGTCTCAACTTCAGGATCTTGACGGGGTTCCCCCCGAGGCATTTTGTGCAGTTGGTTGAAGTCTAAGGCACCCCGCGTCAATGCAATCGATAGGGCCATCCATCAGCGCGCGTGCCCGCTGGGTATTCAGTATTGATCTAAGAAGCCTCGCGTTGGTGCGCGTGCTCATCGGCTCCATATTACTTTTTGATCTGATGATCCGCGGCGCCGACTTCACCACGTGGCTAACTGACGATGGTGTGATGCCAAGAACTACGGTCATTGATCGCATGGGAGACTATCGATGGTCTCTCTATAGCATCAGTGGCCATTGGGTCTGGGCCCTCGCTCTGCAGGGGCTCGCGGCGATGGCGGCTTTGGCGCTTCTTGTCGGGTATCGAGCACGGCTCGCCGCAGTGGTCTCGCTCGTTTTTCTGATTTCGTTGCACAACCGAGCGCCGCTCCTGCTTCAGGGCGGGGACAACTTGTTGCTGCTCATCCTATTCTGGTTATGTTTTCTGCCGATAGGGCATCGCTATTCAGTGGATGCAGCCTTGGTTGATCCGCGTAAACCGCCTTCAATGCCCATCCCAAATCAGTATCTGTCCGTCGCTACGGTTGCGGTGCTGGGCCAAGCCATGGCCGTTTATTTTTTTTCTGCATTCTTAAAAAGTGGATCCGAATGGTATCCAGATGGCACCGCGATTTACTACGCCTTGCATCTTGATGAGCTCAACACATCGATAGCACACCTGTGGAAAGATGAATTGTGGCTGTCTAAACCGCTGACGCTCTATGTCTGGTGGCTTGAGTTGCTCGGCCCGATCTTGATGTTGTCGCCGGTGCTGCGCATGCCGCTCAGACTCGCGATGATGTTTGCCTTCATCAGTTTAGAGATTGGTTTCATCTTTAATCTGCACATTGGCCTCTTCCCTCTGGTCTCCATTAGTTCGATTTTACTGTTCACGCCCACCGAAGTTTGGGATCGGCTGCAGCAGCGTTTTATTGCCAGGCGCGGTGAGGGGTTGACGCTTTACTACGACCAGGGGTGTGAATTTTGCCTCAAGATGTGCGCGCTGCTGAAATGCTTCCTGGTATTGCCAAAAGCCGATATTGCGCCTGCTCAGCGAGTACCTGAGATTGCAGAGATCCTCGATCGCGAATTCTCATGGGTAGTCACAGACCCTCAAGGCCAAACCCACATCAAGTGGGCCGCGATGGTGGCCGTCTTCGCGCATTCGCCACTATTTTTCTGGATGGCGCCCCCCTTGCGATGGATGGATGGATTGGGCACGGACCTTTACGAATGGGTGGCAGAAAATCGCGGTGCCTTTGGTCGCTATTTTGCCATTTGGTTGCCTTGGCGATCTGCGCCCAGTTTGCCGGGCTCGTTGACACATGGCCTCGCTCTTGTGCTGGCGCTCTATATTTTGCTTTTGAATCTCGCCACGGTCCCCGATTGGCGCCCGGGCTTTATGGATGAAGCTGAAGGGCGCCCTTTCAAGATTAATATGCCTAAAGGGTGGTACGCGCTAAAAAATACGCTGAGACTGGACCAGAAATGGAGCATGTTTGCGCCGTATCCCAAGAAATCCGATGGGTGGCTGGTGATTCCAGGCGTGACAGAGGACGGGCGGCTGGTCAATGTGTTCGATGCTGAGGGTGCGGTGACGTTCGAGAAGCCCGAGAGCATGTTTGTGAATTTCTACAGTAACTACCGGTGGCGGAAGTTTTTGACGCGTATTCCCACCAAGCGTTACGAAGCTTATCGGGCCCATTACGGCGGTTGGCTCTGTCGGCAGTGGAATGAGGGCCTGCCAAAGGGTCAACGACTGTCTGATTTCAATATCTACCGCATGCTAGAAGTCACGCAGTTGCCCGGGCGGCCCATGCGAGTGACGCGTCAGAAGGTTTGGCGCATGATTGTTTGAAGGACACCGGTGACCAGGTGGAGTCTGTTTTGAAGGCTCAAGACCTCTGGGATCTCCCT